>CATKZK010000004.1 GCA_949841325.1 uncultured Bacilli bacterium | reverse complement strand
TTCTTTTCTTTTCGTTTTTATTTAGTTCACTATATTCTTTCATTAATTCTTTTAAAACTTTGATCCCTTCTCCATAATGTTCATCCCTAGGATCTAATAGTTTAAGATGAGCAAGGGTCGTTTTAATTTCCCGCACAATTGGCATGCTTTTAAAACGGACAGCAAGGGCATGATCAATAGAAAAATCTTGTTCAATTTCTGATACGAGTCTATTTTCATATTCATCCACAAAAGGTCCAAACCCTTCAATCAACTCACACATTTCTTGATTATTCCGAAGTAATTCTTCTGCATCCACAATGGCACGACACTTCACCTTTTTTTCAAACTTTAAAAGGGCATTTAATTGCTCTTTATAATATAGCTGTAAATCTTCATCTTTCTTTATAGTAGCCTGTTGATAGCCTTCAAACAGATTCATAAGGACATTGGCAAGTAAAACATTTTTTACCGCTTCAACACTCATGCTCATCCTCTCTGCTATATTTAAAGAAATCATAGGAATTAAATCAACATCAATTTGAATTCCTTGATCATTTACCATTTCCAAAACTTTTCTTTCTTCTGCCTTCTCATAATTTCCTTGGCATTTGGCTAAAAACTTACTGGTCTGGCAAGAGAGATTTAAATACTCCTCTGTCATCTCAGATAAGTCCGGATTTACTACTTTGATATTTTGAAGAGCTAAATACTTTAATATTAAAGCACGATCATGCATAGGAATAGAAATCTTTCCCATTAATTTTTCTAAATTTTTAAAATCTTCAAAGAAGAGTTGAAATGATTCTTTTTTTAACAATTGAATATATTTGGTATATTCTTCAATCATCGCTTGTTGATTCTTATCTTGCTCACGATCGATTTCTTCAAAATCATGAAGATATGTTACTATTTTATGTTGAATATCTTTAAAAAAGAAGCGAAGTTCTGTATCTAGTGCATAATGTTCACTTGCCTTTGCCTTTTTTACATTTTCTCTAAATTTTCTGCTAATCTTTTTTTCTTCAGCATCACTCATGGGAATTAATACCAACAATCTTTGGATATCCTCATAAGAAAACTTTGTAATATCGTAATCTGTCAATTCTTCTATGGAAGGAATATATTTTTGTACAATGAATACGATTTCGTCGCGTTTTTTAGGATCCAAGTTCGATTTCATTGTTAAAGAGTTAAGTGTAGCAATTCGCTTTTCGAGTTCATCGATAAAATTAGCAACACTTGCTTGCATCTCATCTGTCTTTTTCGTACTCATGTTCATATCCTCCTATAATAACAATAATAACACAACTCCCTTTATGTGTCAAAGAATTCAGTCGGAAAACGGGATATTTTTAGTCCTATTGTATTCATATGGAATTTATGATAAGATTAAAAATAGCAAAGGAGGCAAACACATGAATACAGACACCATTCAATTATTTGATATTCATAATAATTTTGTTCCTAATTTTGATGAAGAAATTGAAAAAGTATTAAAAAGTATTCATGGTGAGGACTATTATGATGTCGATGAAGCCCTAGTTAATACAAACTTAATTACCCTTCCTGAAATGGAAGAAAATGAAGAATTAGAAAAAACGATTGAATTTGTGGATAATATGACAGAAGATACCGTACGTATCCATATTGTAGAACAAGAACAAAAGAAAAAGAAAATTTCAATTAAGGATTTTATGCCTCTTTTATTCTTTGTTATTATCTTCTCTATTATTTTTATTGCTGGATATTATTTTCTAAATACAGTTGATTTAATGAGTTTTATTAAATAGGATTACAATCCTTTTTTATGGAGGAAAGAAATGGAAATAGAAATAAATCCTGAATATACAATGTTAAAAAAAGTAAACAAAAACCTATATCTCTCACAAGAACAGATGGATATTTTAAAAGAATATCAGATTTCTTATGAAGATAAACAAAGTTTATCTGATTTGTTTTTGGAAATTGAAGAGATTTATAACCAATGTGGGGATGATGTTTTAAATAATTTACTAGATGTACTATCAGAACGTGATTATTACGAAAACTACAATAAATAGTTGTTGATATTCAATAATTTTATGTTATAATTAAGTATATAAGATAGAGAAAGTGATAGGTGATTTTATGGGATTAATTATGCGACTTGATAGAGTCATGGCGGATAGAAAAATAACATTGAAAGAACTTGCAATGAATATAGGAATTACACCCGCTAATCTATCAAATCTAAAAACAGGAAAAGCAAAAGCCATACGTTTTTCAACATTAGAAGCGATTTGCAAAACATTAAAATGCCAACCTGGTGATATCATCGAATATACATCAAATGAAGATGGCTCTTTGCTATAACACAATAAAACAACATCTTTTGATGTTGTTTTATGTTTACTTTTTTATCAAAGACTTCACTGTATCTTCAATTTGATCTATATCTAAATCATAAATACTTAGTGAATCTATATACTCTTTTTTTACTTGGGCATTTTCTAAATAATAAGCAAGTGTATCTTTTTCATAATCCTTATCGAGCATATCGTATACGTCAATATCTAAAAAGAATTCGACTAATAATTGACACAATCCAAAGAACACCTTTTTTTCAAACTCTTCATTATAACGGTCTGTATATATAGCAGAATGTCCATCCAAATCAATAATGCTTATTTTTCTATTTAATAAATTGACAAACACATGAGAATGTCCACTATAAGAGATTGTTCCATCGTTTTTGGTAACAACACAATCTTTAGCATAGAGAGAATTCCCCATATCGATAGGGTAAATATAGTTTTCAAGTAACTCCCTTACACTTTCAATAACTTCTAACATGATATACCCACGATACTTGAGCGGTAAATTTATCAATCTATGAATCTCCATTCCATGAGCTCTTCTTAAAAGGCAGCCACCAAATAATTTTTCTATATAGACCATATTTTCAGGCAATTTTGTTCTACTGACATTCCTTTGTTTATTAATAGCGAATCGAATGGCTTCCTTTTTTTGTAATCTAAGATGTTCATTGTTTTCTTCGTTATAAAAATAAGCAACGATAGGTTGATCTGTTTTTTCTATACGATTCCTTTTATAGATTTTAACATCATCTTGAAATCTCTCTAAGTCTTTTAATATCTCATGTATCTTGCTATGATAAATCTTAATTAAAGTATTGTATTGATATCGTAATACTGTACCATCTGTTCCATGACCAATTTCATGTTTTAATAATTCTAAAATTTCTTCATAGGTCAAATAAATAGGTTCTATTTTTTCCATGTTGTCTTCCTTTCAACTGTCTTTCCATCTATCATAGCATACTGTAAGAAAATAAAAAAGCAGAATTATTTCAAAATATAGGCGAGTTGATCATTTCCTAATTCAAATTCTGCATCATCTTTTATTTTATATTTTTTTAAAATAGTAAAGCCAGCTGAATGAAATACTTCTTCAATTTCCTCTGGTGTATAAAAACTGACAAATTCCTCAACAGTTTCATCAAAAGGCTCTTTGATGTATTTTTCTCCCTCTCCTTCTTGCAAAATAATCAAAACAACACCATCTTCTTCAAGCATTGATTTAATCTCTTTAAATAAAAAAAGCATATTTTTCTTTTCAATGTGAATACTCGAATTAATACACATAATCCCATTATATTTTTTGTTAAGATTCATCTTTAACATATCCATGACATAAAAATGACAGGTCTTTACTTTCTGCTTAGCTATTGCAATAAAGTTTTCTGAAATATCGATTCCATCTACTGAAAACCCCATATCACTTATATACTTTGTAAAACTTCCCATCGTACATCCAAGATCTAGCACTTTATTCCCTTTTATTAAAGAGGCAAATTGATCTAGATACTCGTTGTATGGCATATCATCCCATAATTCACGTGAATATTGATCAGCAATTTTGTTATACGCTTCCTTTATTTCTTCTGTCACTTTTGCCATAAATAACACTCCCTAATTTCTGATAAAAATTTCAAATTCTTTTGGCATTTTTGACTCAAAACGCATCACTTCTTTTCTAAATGGATGAACGACTTCTAAAAGAGAGGCATGAAGACAAACTCTCCGAAGTGGATTTTTTGTTGCCCCATATTTTTTATCGCCTATAATGGGATGTCCCATATTTTGCATTGCCACACGGATTTGATTTTTTCTCCCTGTTTCAATATTAATTTTCAATACAGAATGACTCTTACTTCTATATAAGACTTCATAATGTGTAACGGCAAGTTTTCCACTTTTATCCTTTGTTGCATATGTAAGCAGTGTACTTGTCTCTTTTAAATATTCTTTAATTGTTCCACGCATTGTTTCTACATATCCTTCAACAACAGCGATATATTCCCGTTTTGTTTTCTGCCAATCATCCTGTAAAGCTTTTTTTAAGTCTGGATGTTTGGCAAAAAGAACAAGTCCTGACGTATCTTTATCCAATCGATGAACAATAAATACATAGTTGTGCTTATTCTTTCGTTTTAAATATTCATAAACTTTGTGATAAAGGGTCTCGATTTTTTCATCATTTGTAGCTATAGTAAGTAAATGAGCTTTTTTATTTACAACAATAAAATCCTTATCTTCGTATATGATGTCAAGTTTTTCTTTTACCATCTAAATTCTCCTATTCTGTAATATAAGTACTGCTAAAAGAGTAACTCCCGCATTTAAAAACACTAGATATGTTAAATGGTCTCGGTTATATTTTTTTGTAGTCTCTTTTGATTCCTCTTCTTTTTTTACGGTATTTTGGATTTGGATACCACTCTTACAATATTTTTCTTTAATGCCTTCATAATTCCAAATACCTAAATGATTTTTAATGGCTACCTTTTGGGATTGACACAAAGAGTACAATGGTAGATAAGACTTATCTAAATTTCCTACTTGACCATATCCATTCGCGACCAAATCATTTTGCAGTAGATTCCCATCAATATAAATCCATGCAAAGTGACGATTGTAAGAGTCTGCCTTGAATGAAGCTACATCAATTTCTAATTCTATGTTATGACCATTTTGTAACTTGGCACAAATGTATTCATCAATCTCCTTATTTAAATCACCATCTTCTAAATCAACTGCAATTAAATGGGTACGAATGATTTCATTATCCATTTTAAACCATGCAGTTCCCTTAGATTGACACTTTACAAGGACAGCCTTTCTTCTTCCATTAAAGGAAGCAGAATCATTTCCTGTAACACTTTCACCCCATACTATAGATGTTCCTACCAAAAAAGATAGAACCAAAAGTAATACTTTTTTCACGATGATCACCCTACTTATTATATAAAATATTCGAGTTTTTGTAAATGAATATACTTTTTTAGTCCCAAATCGACATATTTGTTGTATAATTGTAATAGAGGTGAAAAATATTATGGCAGAAACTAATCAAAAAAAGAAAGGAACAAATACAAAAACGACTGCTAAAAAGACAAACACAACTAAAAAAGCAACGACAACTGCTTCTCCTAAAAAAGCAAGTAGTACGAAAACAACAACGACTAAAAAAGAAACTCCTGTAAAGAAAGAAACGGTAAAGACGACTGTAAAAAAAGAAGGTGCAAAGAAGACTTCAAAGGCAGCTCCTAAAACGACTCCTAAAAAAACTGCAGCAACTCCTGTAAAAAAAGAGACACAAAAAAAAGAAGCAACTAAAAAGGAAACACAAAAAAAAGCAACAACTACTAAAGCTCCAGTAAAGAAGGAAGCTCCTAAAAAGACAGTTGCCACAAAAAAAGCAGAAACACCTAAAACGGTAAAAAAAGAAGCGACTAAAAAAGAAACATCTAACGTAACATCTGCAAAAGTAGAAGTACCAAAAACTCCTACTAAAACAAAAACAGTAGTACCTCCTATTAAAGAAGAACCAAAAGAGGTTGTAAAGGAAGTCGTAAAAGAGGAACCAAAAAAAGAAGAAAAGAAAAAAAATGAAGTCGTAAAAGAAGAAAAAACACCAAAAAGTGATAAATTTATCGATATTGGAATACTAATTATTATCGTTGGTTTATTTGTATTAGTTTTAACAACTTACTTAACGAGTTCCTTAAATCTATCATATGCACTTACCAATAATCTAGTGATTTTATCACTCGTTATTGAAGCAATTGGTATCATCGTCATCGTTGTAAATTCAATCAAAAATAAATAAGGATAGTAAATTCGGGAGTGTCGTCATGAACATTCCTGTTTTTAATAGAAAGAATTAGAAAGGAAGTAATCATGCAAAATAACATGTTAGTCACTGTAATTTCCACAGGCTATTTTATCTTATGTTTTCTTATTCCACTTGGCTATTTATTTCTCTTTGCACGATATAAAAGCAAAAAGAAAAACTATGGACGTGCATTCATCATTGCACTCATTATGTTTTTAATTCTCTTTGGTATAAAAGAAGTCGTAAAAGAAAACTTTTTAAACGTCAAACCATTAAATTGTTACCTTAATAAAGTTTGTGAAGAGAAAGAGGATGAAGATAAGATGGATGAAAATAAAAGTGAAAAGGCCACCAAAACGACTACCTCGTCATCAACGACGACAACAACTTCAAAAGTTGTAAAAAATGAAAAAACATATGAAAAAGTAAAAGAGATTAGTGGAACAAAAACAGATAAAGGTAAGACCTCTAAAGGATATTCAATTTATGAAATTAATGGAGTAACCTTTGTAGATGGCTATTTAATTGCCAATAAAAGTTATTTTTTACCTGAAAGTTATGTCCCAGACAATACCTATACAAAAGCAGATGGAAACGCGGCAAAACAATGCCCAACTTGTATAGAAAATACGGCTTATCAAGCATTTAAAGACATGAAAGCAGATGCTGCAGCTCTAGGATTAAATATTTATATTTCGAGTGGTTTTAGATCTTATATAACACAATCAAACATCTATAATCGCAATGTAACAAATAATGGACAAGAAAAGGCAGATACGTATTCTGCAAGACCAGGAAGTTCTGAACATCAAACTGGCTTATGTTTTGATTTAAATACTATTGACTCTTCTTTTGCCAATACAAGCGAAGGCAAATGGGTCAATCAAAACGCTCATAAATATGGATATATCATAAGATATCCAAAAGGAAAAACAGAGGAAACAGGATATATCTATGAACCATGGCATCTTCGATATGTGGGTACAGAACTTGCAGAAAAATTATACAACAATGGCAATTGGTTAACGATTGAAGACTACTTTGGTATAACAAGTGAATACAGCGAATAAACAAAGAAACGATTCATACTGATATGAACCGTTTTATTTTATTGTACTTATTATTTTTGTCTTACTAAGTTTTTCATAACACATCCGTTTTCCTGTAAAACAATATTTCATAAATGAGACACATTGAAATAAGAAAAAGCATCCCATAATCAAAGTCCCATATACTTCTTTTACATACGAACTTCCCCACGTATTCATTCCACAATAACATAACAGAGGCAGAATGAAATAAATAAAGAGTCCTATCGCTTTTCTATAAAGAAAGCACATCACATTTTTCTTTCCTTGCTCATCAACAATGGAAAGATGAAGAAATCGCATTCCCAAAGTAGATAATTCATTACATAAGGGAACAAGAAGAAAGTACAAAGCAGCTATACTCAATGAAGAAATAGGAGAACGACTTTTCAAGACAAGAAGAAAAATTTGATATAAAAAGCAATCCAAAAACAACGACATTCCTCTTCTAAAACCACTAACCCTTTCAGCACGTTTTCGGCTTCCCTCATTTAAAGATTCTACACTAGGCAAAAGAGATAAGAAAGGCTTACAAATAAAATAACCAATTCCTCCTCCAATTGTATTTAAAATTAAATCATCCACATCAAATAATCGATATCCTCTCGGATAAAGAAAATAAAGTCCTGATAACTGAGTGAGTTCAAAAAATAAACTTAAGAAAAAACTATAGAGCAAAACTTTCTTAAAACTCGCTTTCTTGAAATATCGAAGAAACATACCAAAAGGGATAGTAAGTAAAATATTAAATAAAGGAACATAAAAATAACTCTCTTTTATAGCTTGCAAATAATTTTCTTTATGATGAATGGAAAAAGAAGTATGTTTAAAAAAGTCAAATAAAAAATCAAAAGGAATCAATTGCATTCGAGGAGTAGTTAGATTTGCTACCTCACTTATTTTAGGAAGAGGCAAAATAACTAACAAGTAAGCACATAATAAGTAAAAGATAAAAAGATAAACAATCACTCCTTTAAGTAATGAAACAGATCCATTTTTATGTAATTCTAAAAGAAGAAAAGGGATTGTAAAGAAAAGAGCAAAAAAAGGAAAGAGAAGAATGGCCCATTTAATTGCTATAAAATAACTCATACTCTTTCCTTAATGATATTTTTACTACAATAATATGTAAGAAGAAAATAGCCACCATAAATCAAAATAATAAAAAGGGCCGTCATCACAATCGAAGGTAATAATTTATCATTTCCAAAGGTCTCTAAAATACTATTGCAAAACTGAATACCAAAAATAGAATGAATGATAGCAAGCAATAACGGGAACAGGAAGAAAATACCAATTTGAGAAAACAAAGCGCGATTTATGTTTCTTTCATCAGCACCAATTTTTCTTAAAATACGGAATCTTTCTTTATTATCACTTGACTCAGATAACTCTTTTAAAGCTAAAATAGCTGCACTAGAAATTAAAAAGATAATGCCCAAATAAAGTCCAATAAAAGTAACTAAACCTCCAAGTCCTAGGCTAGCCTCAGCAATAGTTAACCTAGTTGTTCCCTCTGGCAAAATATAGACATTGCTTTCTTCTATATCTAAAAGCTGTTTTTCTATTTTCACTTTTTCTTCTTTTGTATTTGCCTTATAGTTTGCTGTAAGTAAGTTTGCGACAAGAAAATTTTCATCTACTATTTCATCAGGTACAATAAACATCCCTGAATTAATATGACCAGAAGACATTTCAATAATGCCATCTTTACATTCAGAGTACTTAGGAAAAAGAGTTGCTCCAAAAATCGAGATTTTTTCACCACTAGCCAAGGCTATATTACGTAAAGAAGTCATCGAATCAAAATCTCCTATAATCATATACTCATTAGAATTCAAAGTATACGTTTCTCTTTCAAAAAGAGTAGCTAATTTATTGTAATCGCTTAATTTAATAATATTTTCCTGTGTATCAAAAGATAGAAAACGAAATTGTTTTTGCACCTGCTCTAAAGTCGTTCCAAAAGTATCTCTAAAAGTTAAGGCAGGTGTACTATAATAGTTAATTGAGACAATATCTTTTAAATCATGTTCTAACGAAATTCCTAATGCATTTAAAACTTCAAGAGAAGTTAGATTAGAATGACTAATTTGACTCGTTGTATATTTAGCTGCTCTATCCTCTTTTATATTCATAGGTTGTAAAAGTTGAATATCAGCTGGAGCTAAAGTATTTAAATTTGCCGTCATTGAATTTTTAATAGACAATGCACTAGATAAGACACATATTGTAACAAATAACATGAGACAAATAATAGTCATTTGAAAAACTGTCGTATTCACTTTAGAACTAATTTGTCTTAAAGTAAAACTATTAAGTCCTCTATAATAAATATTCTTAAACGACATGACAATTTTTAATATGAGTCCTGATAAAGACCAAAAGATTAAAAACGTTGTAAAGCAACCTATCGCGATTGGAATATAAATCTCATTCGCATTTTGTAATTTCACTAATCCTCCAGTAACTAAGTAATATGCATATCCCAAAAAACTACTAGAAATTAAAAATACAAGAATACAAACTAAAGGATTTTTTATTTTAATCTTTTCTGACTTCTTCTTACCATGCAACAAATCAATTAGTTTACATTTACTTATACTAAAGGTATTAAATACCATGACAATTAAATACATAATGCTAAAATATAGACAACTTTTAATAGCGGCACTTTGTGAAAAAACAAATTGAAATTCCTCTATATCGGCTTCAAACATATTGGCAACAAATACACTCATCAATTGTGAAAGTAAAATACCAATTCCAAGTCCTATAACTAGTGAAATAATACCAATCATAAGAGTTTCTATAAGAAGTATAAAAGAGATCTTTTTCTTACTCATCCCAAGAGTTAAATATACGCCAAATTCTTTATTTCTTCGCTTAATTAAAAAACGACTTGCATAGACAATTAAAAAACCTAAAATAAAAGATACAAATACACTTACACCTGATAGCATATTGTTCATAAGTTCAATAATATCTAATGTATTCTTAGAAATATTCATCATAATTGTTTGAGATTCAATTGAATTAAAAATATAAAAGATGGCAACCCCTAGAATTAAAGTAAAGAAATAAATGGCATAGTCTTTTACACTCTTTTGAATATTTTTCAAAGACAATTTAAAGAGCATCATTTAAATCCCCACCTAACATTGTAACTACATCAATAATTTGATCAAAGAATGCTTTTCTACTATTTTCTCCTTTGTAAATTTCATTAAAAATCTTCCCATCTTTGATAAAGATAACACGGTTGGCATAAGAAGCTGTAAAGGCATCATGTGTAACCATTAAGATAGTAGCTTCTAAAGCATCATTTAAATAGTTCATTTTTTCTAAAAGCATTTTTGACGATTTTGAATCTAGAGCTCCTGTAGGTTCATCGGCTAATATTAACTTAGGATTTGTAATAATCGCACGTGCACTTGCGACTCTTTGCTTTTGTCCACCACTCATTTGATAAGGATATTTATGGAGAATTTCTTTAATATCCAACTCTCTTGCAACCTTCTTAATTTTTTCATCTATTATTTTAGCTTTTTCATTTTGAATAGATAACGCAAGCGCGATATTCTCATAAGCTGTTAAGGTATCAAGCAAATTAAAATCTTGAAATATAAAGCCTAACTCTTCTCTTCTAAAGCGATTTAAATGGTTCCCTTTAAGTTTCGTAATATCATCTCCACCAACATAAATATGTCCTGATGTTACTTTGTCAATCGTTGATATACAGTTCAGTAAGGTTGTTTTACCTGATCCACTAGCTCCCATAATCGCGACAAATTCACCTTTCTCGACGTCAAAAGATAATCCATCTAAGGCTTTTGTTAAACTAGAACGATTCCCATAGTATTTTTCTATTCGTTCAATTTTTAATATATTTTCCATATAATCTTTCCTTTCTAATCCCTATTTTAATGCCAATTTTATTTTTAGTCGTCTGTTTAATATTACACAATCTTACAATTTTGTAATATATATATTCTACCAGAAAAAAAGCAGAGAACCTAGTCCCTACCATATTGGCTTTGTTTTTTCATTTATGTTAAGTATATCAAAGAAGACTTTCAATCCTCACAAAATAGTCAGCAAAGTTTTTACTTAATCCTTCATAACAAATCTATTTATTATAATATCGATTTCCTCAGTACTTACTGGTTTAGATATGTACTCATCAAAGCCTTCAGCTAAATACTTTTCACGTGAACCAGAAACCGCATCTGCCGTAAGAGTTACAATTGGATTGGTAAAGCCCAATCTTCTTAATCTATGAAGAGTCTCCACTCCATCCATCTCAGGCATCATGATATCCATAAATATTAAATCATATTTTTTACTCTTTACCTTTTCAATAGCTTCTGCGCCTGATAAGGCTGAATCAACTACTAAACATTCATTATGACTCAATAGTTTTTTTGCGATTTTAATATTAATCTTGTTATCATCAACTACTAGAATGTTTTTCTTATTCTCATCATCTACTGTTTTTTGAACTATAGTAGTGTTTTCTACATTCTCTTTTTCTTCATTTATATTGACTGATGTATCAATCACTTCTTCCTTTTTCTTGGTTTCTCTATTTAAGAAGGTAATTAAAATACGGTACAGTTCGTTTTTTTCAATAGGTTTAGCTAAATAATCGTCAAAGCCCTCAGCTAAATATTTTTCTCGCATACCAGACAATGCATTCGCGGTTAAAGCAACAACGGGAATATCATATACTACACTTTCTCTAATCTTTTGTAACGTTTCTACCCCACTCATTTTTGGCATCATATCATCCAGTAGGATTAGATCATAGCTAGAACCTGTTTGAACCTTTGAGACAGCCTCAAAGCCACTATCACATGAGTCTGCTTTAATACCATAATTTGATAATAGTTTTAAAGCTACTTTAATATTTACTTTATTATCATCAACTACCAAAACACGTGCTGCAGAAAAATCGTATAATTTAATCTGTGTCGTATTGAATTCATTTATCTCTTCATCTTCAAGTTTATTCATCGCCACTATTTTTTGTCTTATATAAACAGTAAATTTAGATCCTTCACCATATTTACTTTGAACCACTATCTTTCCACCCATCATCTCAACAAAACGTTTTGTGATAGCAAGTCCTAACCCCGTTCCCTCTAAAGTCGTATTTTTATCTTCATCAAGTCTTTGAAACTTCGTAAATAGCTTATCAATTTGTTCTGTTTTAATTCCTCTACCCGTATCTTCAACAGAGATAATTAATTTAGAAAAATCCCCTTCATTAACACAATGCACATACAAAACAACATGTCCCTGTTCTGTATATTTAACAGCGTTCGTTAAAATATTTGTAACGATTTGCCTTAACTTTCCACCATCTCCATAAATCGTATAAGGTATATCAGGTGCATACTTAACGATTAATTCGATTGGCTTTTCCCCTATTCTCGGTTTTATAAGTTTCGCTACATTATCAAGAATTTCGACTGGATGATAATTTGTTTCAACGATTTCCATCTTGTCTGCCTCAATCTTGGAAATATCCAAAATTCCATTTACTATTTCTAGCAAATTTTCAGAAGCAAGTTTAATATCTTTAGCATCATCCTTAGCACTTTCTAATGTGTCTTCATCTAATATACAATCTGAAAACCCAACAATTGCATTTAAAGGTGTCCTAATTTCATGTGACATATTACTTAAAAATTCTGACTTAGCCCTATTCGCTTTTTCCGCAGAAAGTTTAGCTTCGTTTAATGCATTTATCATTTTTATATCTGGATTTTCAATAGTAAAGATCATGATTAAATTAACAAAACTGATAATGATTGATACGAAATTTACACTTGGTAAAGCAAGTCGCAAGAAAACCATAGCAATAAGGAAAAAAATAAGGAAATACATAGGCACTAATTTCTTATTAAAAAAATCTTTTTTCTTATTTGTAAAAACTCGCAAAAGCATTAGAACAATGAAAAACCCTCCTACGAGTAACGCAAAATTTGGCAGAGGTCCTTTTGAATCTAAGACTTCATTTGATGCAATGATTTCCACATCTAAAATTAAAGTAAATAAGAAAAAAATAGAATCTACTATCATTATAAATCTTTTCGTTTTATCATATTCATTCCCATTATAAACATTGCTAATATATAAAAACATAAGAGTTAACCATGAAATAATAGCCATTACATCTAGGCGATTCAAAATTTTAAATAGAAAAGTTGAATTTACTGTCATAGCAACTAAAACAATCATATTCGTAAAAAAACTCTCTGCTAGATTACAAAATATCATATACTGAAATAATTTTGTTTCTTTATTATCAACTCGCTCTTTTAAAAAATATACAATACAAATTAGAATACAAATCGCCAAAGCGCAACCTGTCAAATAACCATTCGCCATAAGAACTCTCTTCTTTCATATCATTCCTATATTTACTCTACATTATTTTAGATATATTTTCAAGTGTTTATAATCCTTTAAATAAAAAACAGAACTCTTTCAGCTCTGTTATTTCATTTGTAAAACTTTTTGTTTCTCATCTAATCTTCGTTTCATTCCCGCCACAGTTGGAACTTTTCCAATAAAATCAAGATTTTTCAAAGGCTCAAAAACATCATATGGTTTAGAAATAGGAATTTTGCTTCCATCCTCTAAAACTTGTTTTGGTTTAAACGTTAAATCTGCTATATATTCATCTGAAAAATAAGGCCACTCTTTATATCTTTTTTCTTTAAACTTATCCCATGAAGACATATCTAATTTTTTTCTCTTTTTCATAGGCTCAGTACACCAAATTTCATATTTAAGAGTTGCAAGCGCATCGGTTAAAGCATTTACTGCAGCCGTTTTTTCTTCATTACTTTTACCATACAAATTCATATCAAAAGGTTGTCCAATATTGATTTTAAAATGATTTCCAGTCTTGATAGGCACAAGATTAAACACTCTATAGTCATATTGATCAACACCAATAGGTATTATAATAGCATTAGCTTCCTGAGCAACGGAAACAATAGACCAATATGCTGGTAGTAAAATACCATTTTCAGACATATTCCATGTTCCCTCAAAAAACCACATCAAATCCCCACCACTTTTCAAATGGTCAATCGTCTTTTGTGGAATACTTTGACGTTGTTCTTTAATCCATTCATTAAAATAGTAACGACCAAGTACTGCAAGAAAAGGTGCATTAATCCCTCCTTGAATATGCTCAAAATCACCAGATAATAAATAATAATTGCCACCTATCGCTTCACTTATCGCCTGAATATCGTTCTTTCCGATATGCGATGGAACATAAATTATAGGTCTTCTGCCATCAGAATGAGCCGTTCTTACCTTATTACTTAAATACTCTTTTGGTCTTCTATCAGCGATAACTTCATATGAAATTCCAGAAACTCTGTCAATTGCTTTATAAGTCGCCAAAACATATTTATGTAAAGCTTTTCTTTCATCTAAAGAAAATTGGTTCAAAGGTCTTGCATCCTCTTCTTCTCTCTTCTTCAAATATAAATCAATATAATGTTTTTCTCTTTGTTGTAAACCATTCTCTATATTCTCATATTCTGACATAAGTTTTACATATTCATCAAATGGGATTCTTCCCTTAAGCTTTTCAATATCTCTTAGAATATCATTCATTGACTTTCTTTCACTTCTTAATAGTTTCTGTTCATCAGCTAAGACATTTCCTGTATTTTTTAATTCTTGAATTAGTGTTTCTTTATTCTCTTTTTTCACTGCTTCCATTAATAAATTAAAATCTGACATAAATAACATCTCCTTTGCATTTCCATTTATGATAGCATGATTATCCTAGTTTTACAATCATTTTTTGAGTAAACTCCACACTTATTCTGACGAGCTATTTCACTACATCATAAAAAGAGTGTAAAGAAAAAGTAAGCGTAACTTTCGTATAGATGCCCTCTTTAGAATCTATTTGTATTTTATGTCCTAATTTCTTACACAAAGAAGATGCAATATATAATCCCATTCCCGTTGACTTAGTCATAATTCTACCATTTTTACCAGTAAATGATTTTTCAAAAACTTTAGGTAAATCGGATGATGATATTCCCATTCCATTATCTTCTATGATTAAAAAAACCTGCTCCCCTTTTAAGTTTGTATTGATTTTAATATAGGCATTTTCCTTATTTTTATATTTTATAGCATTATTTATTATCTGATTTACGATAAACTCAAGCCATTTTTCATCTGTTCTAATCTTCACATCATCTATTTCAATAAGCAAATCAATTTTATTTTCTAATAAATCTTCACGATTTTTCAATGCAACAGTATTTAACATCTTTTTAAGCGACACTTCTTTTATTAAATAGTCTTTCTCTGCATGTTCACTTCTTACATAATAGAGAACTTGTTCAACATAATTATCAAGACGTTTAATCTGCTCTAAAACTTTTTTATCAATTTCTTGATGATTATGGCACATTAAAGTTAAACTTGAAATAGGTATCTTAGCTTCATGAATCCACATTTCAATATAGTCTTTAAAATCTTCTATACTTCTTTCCTTTTTATTCACTCTCTCAATCATCGATTTGTTAATATCATACAAGTTTTGAACAAATAACTCGCCCTCATAAAAGTTTGGAGTAGATAAAGTTTCAACGACTAAATATTTCTTATCTAAAAGGGCAACATTTTGACATAACTCATCATAGAATTTTTTCTTTCGGAAAAAATCATAAAGAAAAGAAAAAGAAAAGAGAAATAGGCAAAAAAGAGTAAAAACAATAACTAGAGTTCTAGGCACTTTAAATACGAACAAAATCATGAGAAAGAAAAAATAATAAAGAAAAAATACAACGATAGAAATCAATCTATCTTTTATATATCTTAAAAAACTCATAGCAAAATATATCCTTGTCCTTTCCTTGTTTCAATAATTTCTTCATAACCAAAAGAGGCGAGCTTATTTCTAAGTCTACTAATATTTACAGTTAAAGCATTGTCATTGATATACTCTTCGTTATTCCACAAATCCGCCATTAATTCATCTCTTGTGACAATCGTTCCTAAGTGATTTAATAAATATTGAAAAATGATCATTTCATTCTTTGTTAATTCAAGCTCTTCATTTCCTCTTTTTAAAATACCCTTACTAGGCAAAACTTCTACATCTTTATAAAAAGACTGATAATGATTACCTTCAGCTCGTTTAAAAATATTTTGTATTCTTAAAAGAAGAATTGTAGGGTTATAAGGTTTTATAATATAGTCATCTGCACCATAAGTCATAGATAAAACTTCATCAAGTTCACTTGTACGACTAGTAAGCATGATAACAGGTGTATCTGATTTTTTACGAAACTCTTTTAAAAGTAGTTCGCCATTTAAATAAGGAATATTAATATCCATTAAAAGTAAATCTGCTTGACTCTTCAAAAGAACTTCTAGGGCATGCTCAAAATCATCAACAGATTCCACTTGATAACCTGCATGAAGCAATAAATCTTGAAGCTCACGTCTAATTCCTACATCATCTTCAATAATCATAATCTTTTTCATCGTATCACCTACTCCCTTTATTATACCACCTTTTTTTCCTTTTTAACCTTACAGTTTTGTAAGAAAAAAACTACCAATATTATGAATTGATAGTCATCTTTTTTCTATATTAAATTTCTATAAGTTCGTATTCATTTGTTCCAAAATTAAGCGCTAGAGCAGCTTCAACAACATGATTTCCATGTCTCGATTCAATACGTTCAATGAGATGATTTTTTCCTTCATCATCTGATTGATAAACTAAGTCTAAACAAGCTTGATCTAATGCAATCGGATCTAAACTTGCAAGAATTCCAATATCTTTCATACATGGATCTTCTGCAACATGACAACAGTCACAATCCACTGAAAGATTACACATAACATTAACATACACAATACGATTTTGAAATGCTTTATGAACAGAAGAAGCAGCATCGGCCATCGCTTCTAAAAACTTTATTTGATCCACTTGAAACATTTCCTCAAAAGTTCCATTTTCATTTCCTACACAATGAATATAACTTTTCCCATGACTAGAAGCAAAGCCAATAGATAATTGCTTTAAAGCTCCTCCATAGCCGCCCATTGGATGTCCTTTAAAATGAGAGAGGACTAAAACAGAATCATAATCATCAATATTTTTTCCTACATAATTTTTCTTAATTACTTTTCCATTCGGTATTTCAAGTACTTTATCAGGTCCCTCACTATCTAAAATATCAACATTAAAATATTTTTTCCATCCATGATCTTCCATTAATTTTTCGTGTTTTTCAGTCGCATCTCTAGCGCCTTCATACGCTGTATTGCATTCGACAACTGTACCATGAACATAATCAATTAATGGTTTTACAAATTCTGGTTTTAAGTAGTTTTGATTTCCCTCTTATCCAGAATGTAACTTAACAGCTACCTTCCCGTTTAAAGGAAGGTCTAAGGCATTATACACATCTATTAAACTCTTTGGCTCAAGAATTTTTGTAAAATATACTTTTGGGTTTTCTATATTATTCCTCTTTTCCATTTTTATTATACTATATCTTACTAGTCAAAAAAAAGAATGACTTCATTCCTTTTTTAAACTAACAAATAAAAAGTAAGGTTTATCAAATTGGTTTTTTAATTTAGGCTTGATCTTTAATAATTCTTCTGAGGGAGTTGGTTCCCTAAATTCAACTATTTTAAATTGATTAAGTAAAATAGTATTGATTAGATAACTGAAATTACGATGATATTTCACAACTTTACAATCATTCCAATCAACAATTCTTTTTCCATTCTCATTATAGTTTGATACTAAATAATACTCTTTATCTCCAATTTTTGTCTTATCTTCCTTTTGACATTCTTCATTTAAAATAGTTCCAGTCCCGATAGGATGTTCCTGGGAAAAGATAAAATATCCTTCTTTAGGTAACAAACGATAAACATCTTTACATAATTTATCAAAGTCCGCTACATAATGAATAGCAAGGGAACTTATAATGACATCAAATTGTTCTTGTAATGTTGATAAGTCTTCCATTTTCAACACTTGAAAAGATACTTTTTCGTTTTCAAACGAGTTCTTAGCTTCATTTATCATATTTACAGAGATGTCTGTTCCCAAATAGAAGCTTGCGCCCTTTTCTATAAAGAAAGAAGCATTGCCTCCTGCTCCACAGCCTAACTCTAATACTCTTTTCCCACTTAAGTCGGGCATCATCAAGCGAATTTCAGGAATTTCTATTAAATCATTCGCACTTAACGTTCCCTTTCTCATCGCTTGATATTCTTTAAAAAAATGCGCATTATCATAAATATTTTGTTCCATCGTTTTCCTCCTAATCTTTAAACAAAACGATTTCTCCTTTGGTTAAAGTCCTCTTTATGTCAATCACTCGTTGATTTCGCGACCCACACCATTTAAGGGTAGGATCCCTTAGTTCATCTTGATATTGACCATCCACTAATACATCAATATATTGAAATATTTCTTTGCCAACTAAGTCACGATCGTAGATAAATCCTGACCATAACCAGATGGTTTTATTTGGAAATCTCTCTTTAAAGCGTTTGGCAAGGATTGTCGTCCCTTCGATATTTTTAGGATGCAATGGTTCCCCTCCCAAAATAGAAAGTCCTTTTACATAAGTATTTTCACATAAAGTTAACACTTTTTCGATAGCCTCATCATCAAGTTCTTTTCCTTCATTAAAATCATGCGTTTCTGGATTAAAACAATTTTTACAGTTAAAGACACAACCTTGCATAAAGATGGATACCCGAACCCCTGGACCATTAGAAATATCCATCTTTCTTATTTTATTGTAGTGCATCTTATTCTTCCGCGTCCTTATTATCAATATGAATAACGCGCTCTTTTATCTCTTGTGTTCTACCTTTATTCCAGAAGTTCGTACCAATATAGCCACAAGTACGTCGAGCAACATTGAGTTTGTCATGGCTTCTATTTCCACAATTTGGACAATACCATTCAAGATTATCATCAATTAAAATCTCTCCTGTATAGCCACATTCATGACAATAATCAGACTTTGTATTTAACTCAGCATACATGATGTTATCATAGATAAACTTAATGACTTCAATAACTGCTGGTAAATTGTTCGTTAAATTTGGAGTCTCAATATACGAAATCGCCCCACCTGGACTTAACTTTTGAAAGTCACTTTCAATTTTTAATTTTGTAAAGGCATCAATTTCTTCAAATACAGGAACATGATACGAATTTGTAATATAATCGCGGTCTGTAATTCCCTTGATTTTTCCAAAACGATCACGTAAACATTTAGCAAATTTATAAGTCGTCGATTCAATAGGTGTTCCATAGACACTGTAGTCCATGTTCTCTGCTTCTTTCCACTTATTACAAGCATCATTTAAATGTTGCATAACCGCAAGTCCAAAATCCCTTCCCTTGCCTTCATCCGTATGTGAATGTCCTGTCATGTACTTCACGCATTCATACAATCCAGCATATCCAAGTGAAATAGTCGAATATCCTCCATGTAATAACTCATGGATAGATTCTCCCTTCTTAAGTCTTGCTAGAGCTCCATGTTGCCATAAAATAGGCGCAACATCACTTGTCGCATGAGAAAGTCTTTCATGACGCAATTGCAAAGCACGATGACATAGCTCAAGACGCTCATCAAAGATTTTCCAAAAGGTATCTAAATCTCTATCACTAGATAAAGCTAAATCAACCAAGTTAATCGTAACAACACCCTGGTTAAATCTACCATAATATTTAGGTTTACCATTTTTATCTACATAAGGAGTTAAGAAAGAACGACACCCCATACATGGATAACAATTTCCATTGCCATTTTTATCCACTTTAAGTTGCTTCATTACTTTTTCAGAAATATAATCTGGTACCATTCTCTTTGCAGTACATTCTGCTGCTAGTTTAGTTAAATACCAATATTTGCTCTTTTCATGAATATTATCCTCTTCTAATACATAAAGAAGTTTAGGAAATGCTGGAGTTACATAGAATCCCTTTTCATTTTTCATTCCTTCAATTCTCTGTTTTAAAACTTCTTCAATAATCATTGCAAGCTCTTCTTTATACTCCGTTGTTTCTCCTAAATAAAGACATACACTCAAGAAAGGCGCTTGACCATTTGTTGTTGTCATTGAGTTAATTTGATATTGAAATGTCTGTACTCCATCCTTAATTTCTTTTGCCAAATCCTCTTTAGCATATTTTTCACAATCTTCACGTTTAAATTTGCGTTTCTTATATTTATCTAAATAACGATTATAACTTTCCCTTACAAAAGGTGCCAAATGGGAAAGCGTAATTGTACATCCACCATATTGACTTGAGTTAACAGCTGTAATTAACTGCGTAGCAATCGTCATTGCTGTTAAAAAACGATGTGGTTTTTCAATCATAACACCATTGATATTAGTTCCATTTTGAAGCATATCTTCTAAATCAATCAAATCACAATTGTGTAATGCGTTTTGGGCAAAATAATCAGCATCATGAAAATGAATAATACCAGCATCATGCGCTTCAACAATATCTTTAGGAAGCAAAAACCGCCTCGTAATATCAGTACTTGTAATTCCTGCCAAATAATCTCTTTGCGTAGTAACTACTTTCGCATTTTTATTAGAATTTTCAGTATTCCAATATTCGCTTTCACCATCGATTAACTCTTTAATTGCTAAATCAGTGGTGTTGCTTTTACGAACTAACTCTCTCGTATAGCGATAAGTAATGTATGCTTTGGCAAGTTGATACTTTCCAATAGACATTAATTTTTTTTCAATAATATCTTGTATATCTTCTACAAGCATGCGTCTTTTCTTAAGACCTTCAATATACTTGATAATATTTTTAATTTGTGTTGCTGAGGCACGGTCATCGTCATCCATCATCTCAGTGTTTGCCTTCATAATTGCGGCTTCAATTTTCTCTGGGCTGTAATCTACAATAGCCCCATCTCTTTTAATTATTCTCATCGTAACTACCTTCCATCTTGGCACAAGTATATCATTTTTAATCAGTCTAAATTGTTGCAGGTGCAACTATTTAATTTTTTTGAAAAAAAGATGATTTTATTTTTTAGATTGCTTTCATCAAGCATTCAAAAACATTGCCTTTTCAACATTTTTCCGCTTTACAAAAGCATTGTCAATAACTAAAAAAAGATTTGCATTTCAATTTTTTTCAAAAGTATAATAGGGTTAGGTGATAAAATGAATTCAGAATTATTTAAGGACATGACTTACGGCATGTATGTTGTAAGTAGTTGTGATGAAAATAAACGAGTAGGATGTATAATCAATACAGCAACACAAATCACATCGAATGATCCACTTATTTCGATATCATTAAATAAAGAAAATTATACAAATAAAGTTATAAAAAAGACAAAGAGACTTGCTCTTATGATTCTTTCTGAAGACGCCTCAAAAGAAGTTATATCTACTTTTGGTTATCAGTCTTCTAAAGAAGAGGAGAAGTTTAAAGAAGGGGAATATGAAATAAAAGAAAATCTACCTATTTTGAAAAAAGGCATTTGTGGTTATATGATAGCAGAAGTAAATAAAGTTTTAGACTGTGGTACACACGATTTATTCCTGTGTTTAATCAAAAAGGCAGAAAAGGTGAGCAAGTCATTTCCTATGAGTTATGCCTACTATCATGAAGTATTAAAAGGAGCCTCCCCTAAAAAAGCTCCCACATTTATTGAAGAAAAAAGAGAATCAGATAAACCTGTTTATCAATGTATTATCTGTGGACATATTTATGATGATAGCAAGGAACCTATCGCTTTTGAAAAATTGCCTGACAGCTGGGTATGTCCAACTTGTAAGGTAGGAAAAAGAATGTTTAAAAGAATAGATGAAACTTAACGTCTATTTTTTGTTTCAAACCTTTTTTATTGCAATAAATTTTATAAAAAGGCCTCAATTCATTTAAATTAATTGACAAATTTTAAAAATTTGTATATATTTAATGTAGCATAGCAATACGCTATGCTCGATACCTCATATAATGTCATTATATGAGTATCAACCAAAACCCCCTGAAGAGAGCCACGATTAACTGGCTCTCACTTTTATTATACAAAAAACTATAATATAAAATAGAAAAATGTGAAAAAGATGAATATAGAAGAATTAGTAAGAAAAGCAGATACGTTTAATCGAGAAGAAATAAAAAAATACAAATCGGATATCGAATTTTTATATAAAATCTCTTTAAATGCGGGCATTCGATTAGCCAAAGAATATAAAGCGGATGAAAATATAGTGAGAATTGCATTGGCAATGATGGACTCAAAACTACCTGAGGCAAGTTATTTAAAAACTCCAAAAGAACATATTAACATGTCACTTGAAGCAACAAAAGTATTTCTTAAACACGAAAATTCCTTAACTGAAGACGAAAAAGATATAATTATAAAATGCGTTAAGTAACATCATGGCGCAAAAGAATACTCTAGTATTGAATCGGAAGTAGTTGCCAATGCAGATTGTTATAAGTTTGTTCATCCACAGGGTTTATTCTACTACGCTTCTATGCTAGGGCGCAGATTTCATCATTATACAAAAGAACTAGAACAGCTAGAATTTAAATTGAACGAGAAACATGATACAATTTCTTTGCCTTTAGTTAAAGAAGAATTAGAATCTTTTTATGTTTCATTCCAAAAAGCAATTACAGAGGCAAAAAATAATAGCAAGATATAAAAGTCTTGCTATTATTTTTTCTTCTTTTTTACAGGAAGTGCACGACAAGTCGTATAAATAATCTCTTTTATTTTTTCCTCATCTTCTAAATCTTCCAACATAAACATCGATTTTGCTCCCTTATAAGGGATTTCTTCTTGTAATCCATACAGTTTATTCTCATCGACTATTTTAATAAGTACTCTTCCATCATAAATACCCCCAAATAAGATATTATTGTGATAAAGTAAGTATTCTCCCATCATAGGACGAACTAAAAAGTCCCCCAAACACTGCAATTTCTCTTCAATATAATCTCTTTCTTCTTTCGTAGTTGCCATGTTCTCTTCTCCTATCTAAAAGTTGTAAGCATCAATGTATTTGCTTTTACATCGCCTTCAATCTCTTTTTCTTCACCTGAAAAACATTTAATAAGAGGATATCCAATTATTTCATAATCTTGGGCGATTGCTTCTTCGACTTCCTCCAACTGACATATCGTAACATAATTGAAAGAGAAATACAATGATTTTGTAAAGAGCAGAAAAGATGATGTTTATTCAGTGAAAAAACAGAAAATCTATGATACAATAAAGAAAAGAGGGGATGACTATGAAGATAGTAGAATTGACTAACCAACAATTTGATGAGTTTGCCAAATTTCATGCTTTAAACAACTATTGTCAAACTCCTAAATATGCTCTTTTAATGAGTGAATATGGCTATAACTATGATTATATTGGCTATGTAGATGATGCTGGAAATATCAAAGCTGCATCTCTTATCCTCATTAGAAAAATCACAAATCATGCAAAATACGGATACGCTCCAAAAGGCTTTTTAATCAACTATTATGATAAAGACCTCGTACAAAGTTTTTTTGATGCTCTAAGAGAGTACTATAAAGGAAAAGATTTTATCTTTATTAAATTTAATCCAGAAATCATCATTGGTCAAACAACAAAAGCGAGAAACTTTATTGTAGACTACAATAACAATGTAAAAGTAATTGATGAATTAAAATCGATGAATGTAAAAAGAAGATTGGAATCTTTTGAGTTTGAACTAATGCAACCAAAGTTTAATGCTTATGTGAATTTACGCCAATTTGATTACAAAAAATTAAAACGCAATTACAGAAAGAAAATTAAACATTGCTTAGACTATGGAATGAAGTTAGTTACAGGTTCTCCTAAAGATATCGATATCTTTTATCAATTTATCAAAGGAAAAACCAAACACCCAATCACTTATTATCGCAATTACTTTAATGTATTTAGCCGTGACAATTCAATTGACTTAGTCCTTGTTCAAGTAGACTTTGAACGTTACTTATCAGCTATTCGCGAAGCTCATGATAAAGAAGCGCGTATTAATGATCACTATAATGAAATGATTCAAACAAAGGTAAATCAAAAAACATTGAATTCAAAAATGAACTCAGATAGAAAATTACAAGCATATAAAGAAAAAATCGTGAAAGCTACAAATGAATTAAAGAAACAGCGGACAGCTTTTGTAGGTGGAGCACTCGTTATTAAACATTATAATCGAGTTTCTATCTTAATTAGTGGCTATAGTAATGAATATGCCTATTTAAATCCACATCATTTCCTCTACTATGCTATTTTTGAAAGATACAAACCATACTTTAACTTCTGTGATATGAATGGTGTAACTGGTGTATTTGATGAAAAAAGTAAGTATAATGGATTAAACAAATTTAAAATAGATTTCAATCCAACTATCTATGAATTTATTGGCGAATTCGATTTAATTTGTTCGGAACATTTATTTAAAAGATTAATTAAAACAAGTTTTATTGAAGATGAATTTATCAATCATTAATCTTAATAAGAAGGTATAAAAGCCTTCTTTTTTTATATAATATAATATGAATAATAGACCGCTTTATCTAAATCCCAAAGCTTATACACTTTCTGCCCTAGTCATAGGTTATTTAATGATTGGAGATTACACAGCGAATCAACAAAACGCCATTGGTAACTGGCTTATGACCGTAGGACAAATACTTGAAGCAAATTCAGCAATTCAACAAGCGGTAGAAGAGAAATATCAGGGAAATACTTTTAATGTAAATTCTAAACAATTTAAAAATGGAGGAAGTCCCTATATGGACAATCCTCCTCTAACAGACTTTTTATCTCAAGATGAAGAGACAATGAAAAAAATAAAAGAAGAATTAGAAAGTGTCATCGATAAAATTAACCATTTACATACAAATTAAAAAAGTAGACAAGCTACTTTCTATTAATACGATAACGTTCATTTGGATCTAATATAGCTTTACGAATACGAATATCATCTGGTGTAATCTCTACATATTCATCATCCTCGATAAACTCTAAAGCCTCTTCTAATGTGAAGGTCCTTGGTTTAATTAAAGCAATCGCATCATCTGAACCTGAAGCACGAGTATTCGTAAGCTGTTTATTTTTACATGGATTGACATTTAAGTCATTATCACGATTATGAATACCGATTACCATTCCTACATAAACATCGGTTGCAGGACCTACAATAAGTTGCCCACGATCTTGTAAATTGTAAAGCGAAAATCCTAAAGTTTTACCTGATTCCATTGAAACAAGAACACCATTTTTTCTCGTCGTCAATTCTCCCGCATACGGTTTATAAGAATCAAACGAACGAACCATAATACCTTCTCCTTTAGTATTTGTAATAAAAGCAGAACGGTATCCAATTAATCCACGAGTTGGTGCAGAAAACTCCAAGTGTGTATAATTATCTTCACTTGTTGTCATACTCATAAGTTGACCTTTTCTCTCTTGTAAATCACTGATAATAGTCGATGCAAAATCACTTGGTGTATTGACAATAACCGTTTCAAAAGGTTCACATTTTTGGCCATCAATTTCTTGAATTAATACTTGAGGTTTTGACACAGATAACTCATATCCCTCACGACGCATATTTTCAAGCAAGATAGATAAATGTAACTCCCCACGTCCTGATACTTTAAAGCCATCACTTGCTGGAAGTTCTTCAACTTCTAATCCTACATTAGTCTCTAATTCTTTATCAAGTCTTTCTTTTATATGACGGCTTGTTAAAAACTTTCCACTCTTTCCTGCAAATGGAGAATTATTAACTAAGAAATTCATTGAAAGAGTTGGCTTTTCAATTTCAATAGGTGGAAGTGGATTTGGTTTTCCATGAGTACAAACAGTATCTCCAATGGTCAAATGATTACATCCAGCAATCGTTACAATATCACCATAGTAAGCCTCTGTCTTTTCTACTTTATCTAATCCTTCATTAACAAATAGCTTCGTAACTTTAAAGCTAGTTTCTTCACCATTATTTTTAACAAGTGTCACAAGTTCATTATTCTTTATTTTTCCTGATTTAATACGTCCGATTCCTAAACGACCGATATAACCATCATAGGCAAGTGAAGAGATTTGTAATTGCAAATCGTCATTTTCATTTCCTTCATAAGGACTTACTTGTTTTAAGATTGTTTCAAGCAATGGAGCAATACTTTTTTGACTGATATCATTTGGATCGAGTGTCGCGATTCCCTCTTTTGCTATACCATAGACAATTGGAAAATCAAGTTGTTCATCTGTTGCATTCAAATCAACAAACAAATCAAACGTCATATTAACAACTTCCTCAATACGAGCATCTTTTTTATCCAGTTTATTAATAAATAAAATTGGACGAAGCTTTTGTTCTAAAGCTTTCTTTAATACGAACCTTGTTTGAGGCATAACACCTTCTGCCGAATCAACAAGTAAAATAACAGTATCAACCGTTTTAATGACACGTTCTACTTCACTTGAAAAATCAGCATGACCTGGTGTATCAACAATATTAATTTTATAATCTTTATAACGAATGGCACAGTTTTTTGAGTAAATCGTAATTCCTCTTTCTCTTTCTATGTCATCTGAATCCATTACTTGTTCTACTAATTGTTCATGACTACCAAAAACACCATTTTGTTGTAATAATGCGTCTACTAAAGTTGACTTTCCAGCATCAACGTGAGCAACTACCGCAATATTTATAATTTTATCCATAAACTCCACTCCCTTTATAGCAACGTCTAAATGATACTACTTTTCCATCACTTTTGCAAGTAAAAAGGGCGTTTTCTCTTCTTTTAAACAAAAGAAAAAGGAAATATTCAATTTTCCTTCTGATTTATTAGGCGAATAAGTGTAATTTTTGCATAACCAGCACCAGACTTTGCAGAGTTTGCAATTGGCTTTGCCGAAACATTATTAGTGGATATTGTTTTTGTACTTTCTTCTTTTGAAGTAATACATTGATAGCAATACATTACTTTATTAGTTAGTAAAGGATTTCCAATATAAGAAGAACCACCACCGCCTCCGCATAATCCTCCAGCAAGTCCACCATAATATCCACCACCTCCTCCTCCAGACTCTTTAAAAGCTCCTATTCCCGCTTTACCAAAAATCACATAAGAAGAACCTGTTCCTGCTTCTCCTGTTTGATCTCCGCCAATTCCATATCGATTATATAAGATAGTATGCTCACCATAATTTCTAGTATTCCCACCCTTTATTCCACCAGCATGGCCTCCTCCTCCGTAATTGCCACCGCCAGAACCTGAATTGACATAAGATCCGCCTCCACCTCCACCTGATACAATAAATACATTTTCAACTTTTTCTGAAAGAGATGAAAGTAATCCTGGATAGCTTGCAATATGTGTAGCACCACCTCCACTTCCTGCAGAAGTATCTGATGCAGATGCTCCAGGCCCCGAAGTAGGAAGCGTTTGGCCAAAACCTCCTCCATTATAGCCTCCTTCAACAGTTGAATTTGGAACAATGACTTTTTTCCCTTCACCGCCAACATATATAAAGAGAGGTCTATTTCTAATAAGCGCAATTTCACCAACTGCATAAGCTCCATATCCTCCTGAATAGTTTGACGACTTTAAACTACTTCCTCCTTCAGCACCCCATGTTTCTAATTTATATTCGCCATTACATGGGACAAATATTTTTTGTTCATTTCCCGTATATGCAAATTCAAATGAGTCACCAATATTAAATTCACAGGAATCTAAAACAACAGAAGTTCTATCAATTCCTGTTGTTTCTATCATACAATTCCCCACTTGTTTTTCAGTTAAAGAAAAACTTTTAGTCAACATTTCTTGTGCTGGAATGACCCCAACATGATAAAGCAATTCTTCTTCTAAAATGATACATTTCAAATACACTTCTGCATCATATAAAGTACTATCATTTGAAATAGTATATTCAATATTTTTTCCTTCAAATGAAAATTCTTTTTCATTTATATCTATATTCCCTAATACATCAATATCATCAACAACTAAATCTGTAATGACTATTTTAAAATCTTCTACTTTTTTTGCAATTTCGACAAGACCTTCATAATCTAGTACTGTATTAACGGCGGCAAATCCAATAACCATGAAAAATAATATGATAAATAATATAGACCATTTCTTCATAGGCAGTCTCCTCCACTATTAATCGTACCATTTTTTTTTTTTTTTTAGCAAGCCCTAAGTGCTTTGTCAAGAGAAATTTCTATTCATTTATACATTTATTTTACACGATAGATATTTTAACTGTGTTCTTCTATTTTTTTCTATTTTCCTGTATAATAAAAGAAAGGTGATGTTATGTTAAAAAGAATAGGAAATAAATTACAAGAGAATAAACTTTATTGTCTTACCTTTATTATAGGAATTATCATTATTAGTATTATTTATCGATTAAATCATGTTACTCCTTTTGGTCCTCAATCACTTTTATGTGTCGACTTTTTTCACCAGTATGGACCAATGCTTGGAGAATTTTATGATCGAATTCAAAACTTTAGTGGATTTACCTACTCTTTTAACATGGCCATGGGACTCCCCTTCTTTAGAAATTTTTTAAACTATTTATCCAGTCCCTTTAATATAATCATGTTATTCTTTTCAAGAAAAAATCTTTTAACTTCCTACTCCTTCATTATTGGATTAAAAGCTGTCGTTTCAGGAGTAACAATGGTTTACTATCTATCTAAAAAGTTTGAAAGTAAAGAACTATTCTTAATACCAATCGCGATTCTCTATGCTTTTCAAGCATACTTTCAAGCTTATTATTGGAATATTATGTGGTTAGATGGGATGGTTTTTCTTCCTCTCATAACATTAGGAATAGAAAATATTGTCAATAAACAAAAATGGAAACTATATACTTTTAGCTTAGCTCTATTGTTATTTGCAAATTACTTCATTGGCTACATGGTTTGTATCTTTTCAGTTATCTATTTTCTCTTTTATACACTTTATAAAACACCTTTAAAGATTAAAAAGGTAAAAAAAGAAGAGTGGATTAGTCGTTTCAAATTATTAGGAAAAAGATGTCTATATTTTGGTATTAGTTCTATTACTGCTGGAGCAATGGTTGCTGTTTTCTTACTGCCAATGGCATCTTCTATGACTTCCATTTCTGCAACGGGTGGAACAATTCCTACAAGTCAGTACTATGATTTTCAATGGATCGATTATATTCTTGGACACTTAACAGGCGTAGATACAACAGTATTTGCAAGTGATGCCATAACGAATCCAAACATATCATGTGGTATTTTAGCTGTTGCCCTTTTATTCCTATATTTACTAAATATCGATATCCCTTTAAAAAATAAAGTGGCTTATCTTTTTATCTTAGGGTTCTTTATTTTAGCGTTCTTTGTTCCTCAACTGGACTATATTCTTCATGCTTTTCATGTACCAAATGATTTGCCATACCGCTATTCATTTCTTTATAGCTTTGTTCTTTTAACAATTGCAACTTATGGACTCTTTAACATAAAAAAATTAAAGTTTCCTCTCATTACAATTAGCTATTTATTTCTTCTCTCGTTACTCGTACTCGCCTTGCAAGAAAATTGGGAAGGAATGACTCAAAATATGATTATAATCAATATGATTCTTTTGAGTCTTTATTTCCTCTTCTATGCTTGTTATCATTTCTTACAAAAATATCATACGCTTGTCTATTTAGCATTCATATTTGTTGCTGCGGTTGATGTCATTGTAAGTACAATATATAACTGGGATATCACACAAGTCATGGCCATATTCTATGAAGATTACCAAGTGACAGAAGAACTATTAGACAAAGTAAAAGAACAAGATGAAGAATTATTCTATCGTATTGAAAATACGTCTATGCTTACACTTAATGACCCCTCTTGGTATAACTATTATGGAATGACTACTTTTTCCTCTATGGCTTATGAAAGCATGGCCATTTTACAACACAATTTGGGTATGCCAGGAAATGAAATTAACAGCTATTATTACGTTCAATCAACACCAATATATGACTTGATGTTTGATATCAAATATTTTATAGGTATAACGAATGATACAACACGTTATCATGAGATCGCAACTGTTGAAGAAACTGCGAATCGCTTTGATGAAAATGTGGGACTTATTTATGGAGTAAAGGAAGACTTGCGAAATTGGCATTATACAGAAGCAAACCCATTCCATATACAAAATGAATATATGGAACTTGCAACTGGCATACAAAATGTATTAGAACCATCTATGCTTTTAAGAACAGAAGAAATTTATTCTAATGATACCATGGTTGTCTTAAAATATTCATATAAAAACCCTGGTGATAATCTTTATTTTTATAGTGATGATGTCAATTTAGATTTTGTTGTCATTGGTTCTTCTTTATACTATAAAAATGACAACTATACGACAGTGATGGAAGAAAATCCAGATATCTATTATGACTATGTAGAAGATTATGGCGAAGCAAAAGTGATTAATATTGCATCAGGAGAAGAAGAAATCGAAATCTATGTAGGATTTAATACCTACTATTCAGCAGCATTTAATGTATACTCGATAAATCAAGCGGCATTCTTAGAAGCAAGAGATACTTTAAATAAATATAAATTTGATATGACTTCTTTTAAAGAATCTTTAATAAAAGGAAACATTACCTTAGAAGAAAATATGATGGTATATACCTCTATTCCATATGATACAGGATGGCATGTATATGTCGATGGAAAAGAAGTCAAAACAGAAAAACTTGGAGACGCACTACTTACATTTCCTTGTGAAAAAGGAACACATAAAATTACTTTAAAATATAAAACTCCTTATGCAGGAGTAGGACTTATCATCAGTGGTACGACACTTATTCTAATCTTCACTCTTCCAAAATATGGAAATAAATTAAAGATACATAGAAAAGAAAAGAAGAAAAAACAAAAATAAGTTTTTCTTCTTTTTTTAAGACTCTTTATCTTGATGAACAAATAGTTTTGAAATATTTTTCTTAGGCAGCAAAATTTGAACATTTCTTTCATTCTTTATCTCATAAGTTTTTGTTCTTATTTCTAATTTTTCCCCATCTACACACCATGCATTCTTTGGATGTGTTTTAAAAGTGATTTTCAAATGGGAAGTGCGATAAAATTCAAGACCATCGACATGAGCTGCATCACTTGTAATGAGTTTTCCTAAAGCTTTAATAATATCTATTTTTCTTGTATAAGTACACATTAAAACTTCAAAAGTATCATCGTCTAATTTAATATCTTTATAAAAATTATTAAATCCAGCAATACGATTAGCTGAGCTAATGAGCATAAAAGAATACAATCCTGAAATCTTTTCCCCATTTACTTCATAAGTCACATCATAATTCTTTGTACGACTTAAAAAATCCTTTGCCCCTCCTAACAGATAAGCTAAATGTCCATATTTCTTTTTTAAATTTCTAGGAGTATCATATGGAATCGTCATAAACTTTCCAAACCCTGCCACATAGACAAAAGGACGTTTATTAATAAGACAAATATCCATCCCCTTTACTTCCCCCGATAAACAGAGTTGAATATTTTTTTCAATTGATTTTCCATATCCAAACATGACGCCAACATCATTCGTTGTCCCCACTGGAATATGTGCTAGTATAAGACGCGTTTTTCGTTGCAAATTACCAAAGACGATTTCATTAAAGGTTCCATCTCCACCCATCGAAATGACCAAATCAACATATCCAATATGACTGACAATTTCTTTAGCATGTCCTTTATACTCTGTTCCAATAAAAGTTACACTGTATCCATACTTTTCAATCAATTCTTTATATATGTGAATTTTATTCTTTTTTAAAGTATGTCCACTATTTGGATTATAAATAACTACACACGTCTTCATAAAATGCACCTTTCCACCTTGAATTATAAGACCATCCTTTCATATTGTCAAATTTTATTCCTTGAAATACTAGATTTTTAATGAGAACTTATTATATAATAAGGATATAGTAAAGGTGGGTTTTATGGATTATACTGAGACAATAAAATATTATTTAATGCATGATATTGAAATGCTTTCTAAGACAAATAAAAACAAAACGGCTAGCTCTTTAATAAAGATATTAAAAGTAGACATTTATGAATTTGATTATGAAAAAGATATCGATCAATCTTATCTATTTGACTTATTTGATATATTGTATAGGCTAAGTAACGAAATAAGGGATTTTCAATCTCTATATACTCAAAGCTTAATAGAAATCCATAGTGCTATTCATAATTTATTAAAAAGACAAGAGAAAAACAATTCTGAAATAGCACAGAAAAGATTTCAGTTTTTACAAAAGTTAATCCATAAGATGGAAAATTTTATGCTTTCCTTTTCCTATGAAAATATCTTAGATTATGATATTACCCAAGAAGAGTTTATCCATCATCTCATCTTTAAAGCGAAAAATATTCACTTTGTAAGAAATGCCTGTAAACAATTTCCCTATATCATAAATTCTCAAGATGAATTAGGCAAACCTTTAGTAGAAAAGATTATTGAACATTATTTACTCGCACTTGATACTTATCTTAGTGAAGAAAATTTAGGACCATTAGATGATCTAATCTATTTTGATAAGGTTTTAGAGACCATATTTTCTAAATCAAAAATAAAAATAAATCCACACCAAAGAAGTCTTTTCTTAGAAAAACTAAAAGACTTTTATGAACAAAAACAATATTCTTATAATCGTCATAAAGAAAAACTATCTTTCTTTATTAATAACGCAATGAATATTATATTAGAAAACAAACAAGAAAAAAGTTTAGATTATTTGAGTTACAAGTATGAAGTACATCAAAAATTTAAGGAAGCTCATCTACTTGAAGCTGCCATGATTTTAAATAAGACGACTGATATTGGAAATGCCAGTACAAAAAGAGCCATCTATTCTTTTGATGGTATTGATGCTCATGAAATAGACGATGCATTATCTATTGAATATAAAGATGGAATTTATCACTTTGGTATTCATATCGCATCTCCTCTTGATTATATCCCTATTGATTCTATATTAATGGATGAAGCTTTTAAAAGAACAGTTTCTCTTTATATGGATACAGATACAATTCCAATGTTCCCTCCATGTCTATCAAGTAATATTATGCATTTAAAAGAGGGACAAGTAACACATACAATTAGTACATATTATGATATAGATGCAAAGTCGGGGAAACTCATTAATTTCACTGTAAAGCCAGAGAAATGCAAAATCACAAAGAATTTAACCTATGATGACTTTGACTATTTTCTAGAAAGAGGATGTGAAGATGAAGTTCTTGAAACTTCTCTTATTCACTTAGCTAATATTGATCCTATCTTAAAAGAAATTCATGAAGAAAAGGATGGTCCTTTGCAACCAGAAGAGATAACATTATCAGAAAAAATAGTGGCAAATGCGATGATTTATCATAATTATCAAATGGCTAAATTAATGTCTGAAAGAGAATTGCCATTTATCTACCGCTGTCATAAATTAAATGAAGAAGAGCAAAAAAAGCTTACAAATCTACAAGAAAGACTTCGTAGTAATCAATCCAACCAAACGATGATAGATGTAATCGATTTATACAAAAGCACTTATCCAAAAGCTTATTACTCAAGAAAAAATGCAGGACATTACAATTTAGAACTTCCCTATTACTCCCATTTTACATCTCCACTTAGAAGATATGCCGATGTTATAGCCCATCAATGTATAAGAGAGTTTATTTTCAAAAATAACTACTCACAAGAGGATATAAATAGAATGGAAGAAACAATAGATAAAGCAACCGAGATGATCAACAAGAAAAGAGATAGTTTAGCGGATTATGAAATACAATATTTAAGATATAAATATCCGAAACAAAAAGACGCACATTAATAAAAATTCGTTTCAAAATAGAAACGGATTTTTTTATGCTTGATTATAAAATTGTTTTAAAGAAAATGAAACGAAACGTAAAAGAAAGAATATAAGTGAACTTATTACTATAATTCCTATAGGAAAGAAAATAGAGATAACTCCACCGACTACTAAAAGAAGCAATTTATATACAAATTGTTTTGTCGAAATAAAGAAACACGCTAAAAAAATAAAAAGAGAAAACACATAAAGTATATATTGAAATAAGAAGATCGAATAAAAAACTATTTTTCCAAAAAAGAAAAATAAAAAGGATCCATAGAAAAGAAAATAGAAGACAAAGAACAACAAAAGGCAGCAAAATTTAGAAAGGAAAAATTGTTTTGAACGTAACCTCAATGCTGTAAATTCGGCAGAAGCCTTTTTTTCATACGTGATAAATGAAACAATAAAATATAAAAAGAAAATAAATTGATATAGAAAAATTAAGGGATGTATTGACTTTATACTTTCCAGTGTAGGAATAAATAGATAAGACATTAGTTTGATTACAATCTCTTCATGTGCATGATTTCCTACAAAAAAAAGAAATAGATCTAAAAAGACGAGTATGTAAAAAAATAATAGATATTTTAAAGACTTTTTGATTACTTCTTTTAGTATATTGCATTGATACTTCATACTAAATCTCCTCGCTTCTTTAATGTAATTCTATATAACATTATGGTGACAATAAAGTATAAAAACAGATTTATCATAGAACATACAAGAAAAACATAAAAATTAGAAAATCCCATATGATTAATAAAGAATGTATATTGAATGGATGTTTCAAAAATATTCGTTGCCGATAAAAGTTGATTTGGAGGAACTATGGTTATCATGAATAATAAACCAAGAAAAAGAAAACGGATATTTTGATTTTGAAGAAGCGATAGAAAATAGGTGATAAAACTTATACTAACTACATAAGCATAATATTTTACAAGTTCAATACAAATAGAAACAGGAAGAATGATCTCGTAAGAATCTTTAAGAAGACTGTAATGAGTTCCTGCACCAAGAATAGAAAAAGATAAATTGAAAATAGAAAAGGCAGCAAACAAAATGGAGGTAATATATATTATAGAGACCAAATCACATATTATCATATCTTTATAAGTTCCAATTCGATGGACTATATACTTCTCAATTGGCCTTTTTCTGATAAACCAATTAATCGATACAATCACTAAAAGAAAAAACAAAGTATTAATCAATGGAACACCAAAAGAATAATAAAGATTATACCAAAAGTTCTGTATTGGTTTATAAGTGACTAAAGGAACGCTAGTCAAAAAAAATAAATAAAAAAATATCATACTAGAAGTCTTTCTATTTAAAAATTCAACTGCTCTTCTATAAGCTACCTTATTTATTTTTTTCATTAGATACCTCGATTAGGCTGCCACAATCCATTTCATATATATAATCAGCTAAACGATTTAAATCTTCCATGATGTGCGTGCTTATAAATATACACTTCCCTTCTTTCTTTTGGGACTTTAAATATTCCATTATTTTATTTACACTTTCTTTCTCAATTCCATTAAATGGCTCATCAAAAATAAGCACTTCTGGATCTTCCATAATGACTTGCGCTATTCCTAATTTTTGCTTCATTCCAAGAGAATATTTTGAAAACTTCTTGTCTTTTTCTTCTATTAAATTAACTATTTCTAAGGCATCCATTATTTCTTTATCACCTATTTTATCTTGAATTTCAGCAAGTAATTTTAAATTTTGATATCCTGTTAAATCGGGGAAAAAAGAGGGCCTTTCTATAAAAGCTCTTAAAGAAACTGGGTATTTATCCTCTTTATTTAAATCTATTCCATCATATAATATTTCACCTGTAGTAGGAATATATAAGCCGGCAATCATTTTTAAAAAAACACTTTTACCGGATCCATTTCGCCCGTATAAACCATAAACTTTTCCCGATTCAAAAGTAGCACTTATCTTATTGATGATACAATTTTCTTTAAACTTCTTTGTAATATTTTTTACTTCTATTTTCATTTTTTTCTCCTTTTTAACTATTTGATTCACAATCAATCACTAATTGCTCTTTATCTTGATATGAGCGCATTACAAATAAAGATGTTACGATAAATATTCCTAAAGATACTAACAATGGTGGAGCTATTCCATAAGAGTCAGGGAAATGGCCAAATGTGATGATGTTAAAAACAAGTCCAAAATCTGTACCAAATATTTTATTTATTAAAAGACCATCAATTACAATTTCTAAAAACAATTCTATTCCTATAACGCACAAATAAGATAGAATAGATGATAATATAAAATGGTGTTGCTTTCTCATAACTACAATACAAATATTTGTAATAATTAAGCAATCTACTAAAGCGATGAAGATATCTACAAATAAATATAAAGCATTAAAAGTACTAGTTGTTTCCCATAAAAGAATATCCGTAGTTCCTTTTTGATAAAAACAAAGCACAAAACAAATAATAAGTTTAATGACCATAAAAAAGGGAACTACAAGTGCTGAAACCCATGCTCTTGAAAATATCTTGTATTTCACTTTTTTATAATTTTCCCTTGCTAAATCATAGGAAATAATATTATTTTTTAAATACTTTGAATTATAATAACAACTTGCCAGTACAATCAAAAAAATAATAAAAAAATTAGAAGAAAAAGGTATGAAATCATCATAATATTTTTTTGTTTCAGCATAACTAATTACAAATTCTTGATGCTTCAGTTTCTTAGAACAATATTCTCTTTCTTCTTCTTTTGAATACTCTTCCTTTCGACTTTTACAATCTTCAATTTGTTCCATATGCAGTTTGGTCATCGTATTATGCCAATTATTAAATTTTATTATTCCTAAAGAATAAATAATCGCCATAAATAAAATAAAAAACAAAATCATACTATACTTCTTAAACTTCATACCTTATCTCCAATTCTTAATTTTGAAAAACAGCTTTAGGATTTGCTTTAGCAATATACCAATTGCCAGTTTCAACACTAGTAACAGCCGTTACTTGATCACGTTTTACACTAATATGGTAATCTCCAGGAGCTGCACTTACATTATTGTATTTACTATCAAAATAAATATTATCTCCAGTTTTTCCCGTTACTGAACCAAGTTGATTATTTTTCCCATTATATAGAGTTATCTTAAACTTACAACTTGGACAAGGATTTGTAATTGTCGTCTTTGCTGTATTAAATTGGTATGACTGTGCATTTAAGTCGCTTCCCTTTGTATAATTACTAAATGTGATTGTTTTTCCTGCTGGAATTTCTGCAAAGAGTGGAACAATTCCTGTAGATGGAATCGTATTACCTGCAAATACAGAAACAGTTTCTACGAGAATAACAGCAACCAAGAATAAAAAAGAAAATTTAATTAATTTCATATAGATTCCTCCTTTCTAGATTAAAACTTTGGTACATATATAGACACCATTACGTGTTTAACCCACTAGATGTCCTCAATATATAATTTCATCTTAATAAATTCGAGGACGTGCTTATTCCAACAAAAAAAATTGAACTTAAGGGTCCCCAATAGATATTAAACAATCATTCATCATACTATCATTAGTATAACTACCATGTTTTATTTTGTATATCACCAAACTGTATATTTTATTTTAACAAGAGAAAACTTTTACTAGTATTAAAATACACTAGGAATAAAGGCGCTGACTAACGCATAAAATATATTGAAATCGCTTATAAATCATGTTATAATCAATTATGTCATGGGGCTTTAGCCAAGTGGTAAGGCGTGGGACTGCAACTCCCTGATCATCGGTTCAAATCCGTTAGGCCCCTCCAGATTGATAGGAAACTCGAACTTTCGAGTAACAATACCAAACGACTTGTCAAAAAGTCGTTTTTATGTTATTATGAATACGTCAAGGAAACTTGCATAAAATAAAAAAGGGAACATTCAGTTTTGCAATATTGAATGTCTACCCAAATTAATTAGATCGACATTTAATTCAATGAAGAATTAAGTGTCATTTTTTATAACTACTATCATAATGATAAGGAGAAATAAAATGATAGCAATGAGCTTTAGAACTTTCACTACAAAAGTCTTAGTTTTCATTTTTATCAAACCGCTTCACTATAAGAGATTCGGCGGACACTCAACAACTGATATTGCCTACAAGAATTATACTGAATAAATTTATATAACATAATAAAATTGACTGAACTATGTCAATTTAAAAAATACACTTGCATATTGTCAAAGACAATATGATTGGAGACGAATGATGTTCAATAATAATAAAATTATAAGTAATATTTATATTCCAGAAACTCATAAGAAATATAATGTTTTAAAATATCATCGAAAATATAATGAAGAAATGTTTGTTTGGAATGAAGTTTTGTTAAGAAAGATTGAAGAATATACTAATATGATTAATACGTATCCTTATTATAGATATAAAACTTATCAAGATTTCTATCAAATAATTGATGAATGGCTTGTAAAATATCCAAAAATTAAGCAAGAAATTGTGGATTTTAAAAATTCTATGATTAAACTAAATAATAAGGATTTATGGGGTATTGTTCAATATGTTGGAAAGTCTAACTTTGGGTTTACACAAAATGATTATTACTATGTTGTAATGTATAAAGAGAATAATTATTGGAAAATATATGGTATGATTGACAATGAAGAATATAACGCATTTCCTGTTTGGCTACTAGGAAATACAAACACTGTTAATTTACTAGAAGACGTAAAAATAATAGTTGATCCAAGTAACAATTTAAAAAATGAATTTGTGAAAATTATGAATAAATTATAATTAAAAAGTCGTTGTACCTCCTCCCTTAGGGCTCCATTGACGAATCTGTTCGAATATTTCGAACATTTTAATACAGTTCATCTCATTTTGAGATGATTTTTTATGTAATTAAAAAATACCTCATGGGATATTTTGATATACTTGTCAAAATCTCTAACTCACCCTATATTTCGAGAGTATTTCTTCTTTTTCTCTAGCTTTTGCTTAAGTTTTTTTCTTCTTCTAATTGTTTTCTTTCCCTAAATTAACACAAGGAATAAAATTTGACAATATGAATATTTTAGTGTATTATAACAACCATTATTTAAAAAGGGGGAAGAATAATGTTAAATAATAAAGAAATTGCAGACAAGTTAGAGCAAATTAAGTCTGCTGTTACATCTTATGTATATGAAAACATGAATGATGAATTTAAAACTAATATGTATAATCAAGAAGGAAGTAGAGCAACACTAAAAACAGCTGAAGGTTCAAAAGTTAAATTTACATCTTATAAGGGTTATACGGAACAATATGTATTCGTAGAAACTGAAGGTCAAGTAATGGATAAACCTTTTGAATTTAACTTTTGTAGTTCTATGAGTGATTATGGTACAGGAACAATTTTTAGTGAAAATTATGGTATTGCTTTTTGGAATGTTGGAGATGATAAAAGAGAACCTATAATTAAGCCTTTTAGAAACATTCTAGGTAGAAAAGTGTATCTGTTTGCTAATAAGGCAATTGATGAGATTCTACCTTTGATTGAACAATTCTCTAAAGATATAAAAACAATAACACCTGTTGAAGAAACTAAAGCATATTTGAAAAAACAAGAGGATTCAAGTGCTGAAACCGAAACACAAGAGAAAAGTATTGCATCAGAACTAAAAGATTTAGAAAATTTGAAGACAGAATTATTAGGTCTATATTCATTTCCTGAATCTTTAGATAGTGATGAGTTAAGTGAAAATAATCACTTAGAAGATAAACACAAATTTTCAAAATCTAAAACAAGTTAGTCGCAGAAATGCGATTTTTGTTTGCCTAAGTTTTATTAGTAGTAACCTTAGTGTGTTCTTTCATTTTTATTTAAACATTTTGACATAGCAAAATATTCAATAGATTAGATAGTTTTCAACATATAAATAATTGACAAAAATGTTTTGCTTGGCTAAAATAAAACAAAATTAAAGGAGTGAATATTATAATGTCTTATCTACAACAAGATAATAAAATTCCTACAAAATATATGGATGAGCTTACAAACTTTAAATGAAGAGAGCTTTAAATAGCCCTCTTTTATTTTAATTGAACATTATAGGTTTCATTTCTAAAATGAAAAGTTAAAAAGATTTCACTTGCTCTAGATATTCTTCGATTCACGTTAATAAATATTTTCCCTTCTACATTGGATAAAGGCACAATATCAATCGACTCCGTATATTCTTTGTTAGCTATCTTATACGTAAGTTCACCAATATTAGCAAATACTTTATTATATGTATCAAAAGTCATTGTAAAGTTAGCATCGTCAAACATCTCTCCAGTATAATGTACAACTAACATCGTAGAATTAATTGGGTTTGTTGGAACGACTAATCTAGAAGATGGTGTACAAGTTAAATTTTTTGAACAAATAACAAAACGATCATTATATGAATCTCTTATCTCGTGTCCTGCAATGGTCAAAGAAAACTGATTCTCGCCAACAGCATTAACATTCATCGTCTCATTTATATTCCTACTTTGAATTAATTCTTCAGCATCAATCGATACAGTATGGATTGCAAACTGACGATACTTGGCAATGACTCTATCTAATGCATTATCTAAACCATATTGCACCCGTAAAGTAAAATCTTTTGATTTAACAGAAGAAGGAATTTCAAACGCTAAAGTAGCCGTTAATTCATCACTAGCATGTATTTTTTCGCCTTCATGATAGGGAACTCCTAAATCATAAAAGCTTGAATTGGCAAGAAGAGTTGGATAATACACTAACCCACTGTCATAAAGCGTAATTAAGTCAAGATTTAAAGCTTTATCAGTAGACGTAGAATTATAAAACTTCATGTTTACTACCACATATTTATAGCCTCTTCTTATGCGATTTCCCTTATAGTCATATTCTGTCATATAAGAGCGATTGACAACATATGTAATGCCTTCAACAGTTGTAATATCTCTCTCACTCAATTTTTTTAAATAAAGATTATAGTAATGGAAACACCCTCCAAGAAAGAAAAGGAATAGAATAGAACTAATAATGATAATAGCAAAACGATTCTCTAATATGTAATATTTCGTTTCACGAAATACTCGACGAATTGTTCTAAAATATTTGTAATTATTTTGCCCAATTAACACTTCAAATTCAGCTGAATCTTTATCTGCAATTTGTAATTCTGCAATATCTTTACTGAAGTTAAATTGTTTTATATTAAACCCAATTCCTCGAATAAAACAGAAGATTAAAAAAACATATCCAGGAAGCATTAAAATATTCGAAATATCTTTAGCAAAGATGATCGTATCAATCTCTAATACTTCTTCCATTAATCTACGTAATAAAGAAAACAAATATGAATTGCCAATAATTAAAACGATAAAATAAAAGATAAGACTCATATATAAAGTCGTAGGCTTCTTCTTCTCTCTTAATAGCCAAAAAACTATGCCACTTAAAGCAAGTCCTCCTATAGCAAACAAGTAAACTGTACGGTCAATATAGACATCAGCTCCTGCATAAATATAGGTACTCGTCGCTTGTAAATTAGCGAAAAAATGGTGGAGGTCATTAAGATGCACAACTAAAAAAATTAAACAGGCAAGTAAAAGAATATGAATCAATCTAAAATGCTTTATAATAAATGCATACGGTTTTCTTAGTACCACATAACTCCCTCCTATCATAAAAATTATAGCATAAAAAAAAGAAAAAATATATTAATTCTTCTTTTTCACAATCATTTGACCTTCTAATAAATAAATCACATTGTTATCGTGAATTAACTTATCGATACCAATATCAAAAGTCTTAGCAACAGTGTCTAAAGTATCTCCTGACTTTGTTATATAGTAACTATAATTCTGATTAGGAACTAATAAAACTTGTCCAGGATAAATATAATCTGTCGTATTTAGTCCGTTAAGACTCGCAAGCAACGTTGGATTTATATTATATTCTTTACTTATTTTATATAAGGTATCTCCTTTTTCAATAGTATAATAATCAAAATAAGTGTCATTATTTATTGCTCTAAAATACATATTATCACTCCTATTATAGGATATGATAAAATACCCATTATGTTAATCAAAGACAAATATTTTATTTAAATAAGAGAACTTCCATTCAAAATTTGTAAGCAATAATTGTTCTCCTATCCCCATTTCATAACCATAAAGATTCTCATCTACTAGATAATAAATTACTTTATCTGTCATATAAATAATATGATCTATTTTTTGATTTGATAGCTTTATCTGAATATTACTTTGGTAATAATGCATAAATAATGTATTATCCTTTACTTCAAAATTGTATTGTTTTTCATAAGTGAAGGTTTCGGGATAATAAGCAAGTTCATTTAGTGGTTTATGTGTCCATTTATTTTGATAAACAACCCCACCCTCTTGATCACTTGTTATCTCTATTTTTCTATTCTCTATGTCAATAGCATACTGACACTTCTCTTTAGTATCAAAAAGATAGATTTTTCCATTCACATCTCCCATAAAATAAGAATCAAATGAAATTTCATAAGGGATTTCCCATTCTTCTACTTTTTCCTTAGAAGAATCTAAAATATAAAATGTATTAAACTTTCTTGGCTCATCATAATCGGGAACAAGAAGGTAATCTCTCCATTGATAGGTTAAAGAATTAGCATACATTTCACTCTCTAAAAAGGAATACTCTTTATTGTTTTTTATATCAGTAAAACCTTTGTTATTCCAAATAAAATAATGGTATTTTTGATTATAGATTGTAATATTTTGATAACTATTTATCTTTTTTGCTTCCTCTTGTTGTTTTAATTCAGTCAAAGCAATATCTAAATACTCTTCACCATTATGACAAATGGTATCAATCTTTAAGTCTCCTATCTTTGGCGTGATACAAATCGTCTTATCATTTGCCTCTGTGATTACTTTTGTTATCTTTTTTCGATGAAACTTATAATCCATAGGAATAGAATAATAAAACGAATGGTCTTCTTTTTTTATGGTAAAAAAATAGTACTGAGAACTTTTTTCATAGCGTTCTGTAATTTCTGCATCATCCAATAAATAAGTGAGTTCATAATCTTTAGGACTATGTAAATACCACCAAAAAGAACCTGCAATGACCATAACAATACTTAAAAATAAAATTAACTTCTTCATGTTATACTCCTAAAGAAAATCTACTTTTCAGTGTGCCCTTTATATTTCTTTTTTGCTTCTTGCATAAACATCGTTACTTGTGTTTCAATTTCTGGAAGTGACGATTTGTCCAAATTCGATATGTAGATTTTTTCTTTTATTGTATCAATGGTAAGAGTTCCCCAAATAAGTCCTGCATCTACCTGTAAATCATTATATAAATCAGGAGTCACAGAGGAAAATTTATATCCTATAAGGAGACGATTTTGGGCAACAATTAATCTTTCATTCGTAATGACAAGAACTCCTGTATTAAAAAAACTAAGTGCGTTATCATCTAACTGTCCAGCCATACAAAAGCGAATTTCTTCGTTAGGATTCAGATGACGATCAACAATAGCACAATGTTTTTTTAAACGAAACCAAGTCACTGATTTAGGGTACTTGGTTTTAAATAGACTAAGCATCTTATAGGCATTATTTTTCATACTACTTCCTCTTTACTATTTTATATTTTTTTAACATTTGAAGAACTTCCTCTTTTTTTACATTTCCCATAATACAATCAACAACTTTACCTTTTTTTGAGATAATAGTCATTGGCTTTGGAAAAGCTTCTGTACTTGTTGTTGCTATGCCATCTTTTGTACATTTGCTAGGGATTTCAAAGTCAAGTTGCATTATTTTATTGTACTCTTCTTCATCATAATGATCACGATCAAAGTAATAAATATCAATTAACTCATCACGAGCAATTTCATTAATGGTTGGTAAATACAGAGTACAATGTGTACACCCTTCATACCCAAACACTGAAACAGTATAGCTCTTACTATTAAACTTTTTAATGAAATCATCTGCCTTCGACAATGTTTTATACGCCACTTCTTCAGCAGGAATTTCATTAAAAAAATACTTACGAACTTGACCATAAAATTGATATTGTGATTCAAATTCACTCACAACTCCTACCACTTGATCACCAATAAACAATACAAAGATATTCTCTTTTGTAGAAGATAAATCATATTGACGAAGTAAAATATTTAATTCATCTAATGTTGTTATCGTCTGATATAAATGAATTCGATCATCATCGATTGTCTCTCGAATCGCCCTTTCACGACTTTCCATAAGTGTTCCAAAATAGACAATAGAATAATCATTACTTTTTACCGTGCTTAATAAATTAGAATATTGCACTTTCCTTATTTGGTTATTAGACTTACTATAGAATACAAAACCTATTAGTAAAAGTCCAATTAGAATTAACATATATTTAAAACTTTTTGTACTACTCATAATGTTCACCTAACTTCATTTTAATACAATTCCTTAAAAATAGCAACTTCGACTCTAATTCTTATGAAGATATTCAATCGCTTTCATGGCGGCAATCGCCCCATCACTTGCTGCTGTAATAATCTGTCTTAAGTTCTTTGTTCTTGCATCACCTGCTACAAAGATATTGGGAATATTCGTTGTACAGTCACTCGATTTTATAAATCCACTCTCATCTAAATCAATAAAGGAATCTAAAAAAGCATGATCGGGAATTAAACCAATCGCGACAAAAAGTCCTTGAACTTCAATAGTCTTATCTTCTTGATTTGAAAATACTTTAATCGCCTCAATTTGAGAATCCCCTATAATCTCTTTCACAACTGTTTCTTTTACTATTTGAACATTTGGACAATGTTTTACTCTTTCAACTAAAATCTTATCTCCTCTAAATTGATTGCTACGCAAAATGACGTAGACTTTTGTTGCAAGGTGACTTAAATAAAGAATATCTTCTAATGCTGTATTTCCTCCGCCAACGACTGCAACTGTTTTATCTTTAAAAAAGCGTCCATCACAAGTGGCACAGTAAGAAAGTCCTCTTCCTATATAAGACGCTTCTTTAGGGATACCAAGTTTTCGTCTTTGAAGTCCTGTTGCTAAAATAATTGTTTTTGTCTGATATGTATTTTTGTCCGTTTTTACCACATGAGATTCAATACTCTTTACCGTTTCATAAGATATTTCACAACCTAAAGAAAGGGCTTGATCATAAAATTCTTTTGCTAAAGACACTCCAGAAATATCTGAATATCCAGGATAATTTTCAACATGAGGAGAATTAATAATCTGTCCTCCATAAACATTTTTTTCTAGAATTAACACTTTCATTTTACCACGTGCTGCATATATGCCAGCTGTTAATCCGGCCATTCCTGCGCCAACAATAATCACATCATACATTGTTATCCCCACTTTCTGTTAAGTATAGTATATCATTTGAATCACTTTTTGTTAAGAATAGAATAATTTAAAAATTAGAATAGACAACTCTTTTTCAATATGCTAAGATAAAAGGGCTTGACAAAGGAGACAGTATGAAAAAAGAATACACGATAAAAAGAAATGACCTCTATATTGGAGAAGTCGTTTCAACTACTCTAAGAAGTATTTATAGATACTTAGGTGATGACAATTACTTTAGAACAGAACCTGAACAGTTACATGTAGGAAACTATCAAACCTCTAGAAGCATTTTATTTACTCTTGATAAAGAGAATAAGGCAATTGATTTAATCTATAAGTCCCCACATTATCCCGTTATTAATATAACAGATGATGAAACTTTATATACAGAACTAGAGAGGTACCCATTTATTATTAAAGGAGCCTATTCTCTAGAAAGATTACTTGCTTTCTTTGATTATTGTGAATATTTAGGATATACAGAAATAAAGGAGATTAAAAGGCGCTTCTTCTCAGGAATGTTTGCTCGCAAACACTGTGAGTTATTTGGTTATCAAAAAGTAGACAAAAATGATTTTTTTACGTATACACCCATGGAGGAAGATCCTATTCTCCCAAGAGAACTTTTCTATATTCTCGATGGACTTGGAGATAACACTTTAGAATATTACTTCAATATGCTTCAATATGGAATCGAGATAAAATTAGATGCCTTTAAACCAAGTAAACGAGAAGGAAATATCAAAAAACTTAGATTTTTTTAAACTTAAGCGGTGAAATAGAAACACATTTAAGTCTATACTTATCTATAAGGATTTGCTTCATAATTGTTTGAACAAGTGCTTTATTTTCCCCAATGACATTCACTAGACTGCGAATAGAATTATAGTATCTATCAAAACTTTCTTCCTCTAGCATGTGATGTGAGTAAAGCATGGCAAAACTAAACGCTAAAAGATGAGGAAGCAAATTAAGTTCAATATATTTAGCAACATCTTGGTTAAAATTATCATAAGTGTAGTTTTTCATAAACCCTCCTGAAATCATTATTGTTGAAAATTGTCAAAAAAACAGGTAAAATGGAAATGGAAAGGAAGTAAAAAAAATGGAAAATTATAAAGGAACAAAAACTGAGCAGAATTTAATGACTGCTTTTGCTGGTGAAAGCCAAGCAAGAAATAAATATACTTATTTTGCTAGTAAGGCAAAAAAAGAAGGATACGAACAAATTGCTGCCATTTTCTTAGAAACTGCAGATAATGAAAAAGAACATGCAAAAATGTGGTTCAAAGAGTTAAATGGAGGAGAAATTCCGTCTACTCTTGATAACTTAAATGCCGCTGCTGAAGGAGAAAATTTTGAGTGGACCGACATGTATGATGAATTTGCTAAGACAGCTCGCGAAGAAGGTTTTGAACGTTTAGCATTTTTATTTGAAAGTGTTGGGGCTATTGAAAAAGAACACGAAGAAAGATATCGTAAATTAATTGAAAATATCGAAGGTGGCCTCGTTTTCTCAAAAGATGGAGATACCATTTGGAAATGCCGCAATTGTGGTCACATCGTTATTGGAAAACAAGCACCTGATGTTTGTCCAGTATGTGCTCATCCTCAAGCTTATTTTGAAGTTAAAGCAGAAAATTACTAAGAGTAGAGAAGATTCTCTACTTTTTTAATACAGTAACATATTGCCTATAATCTCGCATCAATTCTTTGACAAAAGGACTTATCTTTCTATTAACCTGAATAAAGATTCGTTCTTTTGTTCTTGTCAATGCGACATAAAAAAGTCTTCTTTCCTCTTCGTATAAAATATAATCGTTGTCTTTTAAAACATGACGCATGATTCTTTCTTGCTGCATGACATTGGGAATCGAATCTGAATTAACTAAAATAACATTTTTTTCCTCTAATCCTTTAGATCGATGAATGGTAAGCTTGTTTTCCCAATCAACAGAAGCAATATCAGCATTATTTCGGCCTAATATTAAGATTTCTTCCCCTTGAATAAGGGAAAGTATTTCAGAAACTGTATAAGAAAAAAGAATAACAATGGGTTTTGTTAAATTCTTCTGTGAAAGAATACTTTTTTTTAATTGTTTTCTATTTTGCATAATAAACTGAGATGATACATGAATCAACTCGTTACTGTTTCGATAAGTATACTTTAAATAGAAATATTTACTCTCTTTAAAATACTGATTAAAATGAAGAAAGAGTTTTAAATTACATCCACTAAATCGATAAATAGATTGCCAATCATCACCAACAACAAAAACACGCGAATTGGTATATTTTACAATTTCTTGAATCAGTTCATAGCGAATCATCGAAGTATCCTGAAACTCATCTATAATAATATATTTATATCGCATATCAGTAATTCTAACGTTTTCTATTGCCTTTGTAATCATATCATCAAAGTCAATTTTCAAAGAGGATTCTAACTCTCTTTCATAAATCATATAAACATCTAAAATATTCTTTAGTAGTGATTTTTCATTAAACCAGCTTCTTTTATAAACATCATAAATATCTCGAATAGTGAAGTGATTACTCTTAGCCAACTTAATAAAATTCATCATTGTTTTCTTTAAATTCTTATACTCTTGGCTTTTTAAAAGATTTGAAAATGATTTTTCTGTATATAAAATATTTTTAAAAAGACGTACTCTCTTCTTGTCATATTGAATAAATGAGCGAACATATTCATCTATAATGTAACCTAAATAAGAATCTTCTACAATCGTATAGTTTTCCCCTTCTAAAAACTTCAAGCCTAATTTATGAAAAGTTTTTACTTCAATTTCATATCCAAGCTCCAAAAGTTTTTCATATAAATTTTTAACTGTTTCATTTGTAAAAGAAATACATAAAATTTCATCTTCCTTATAGCCTTCTTTCTCAATCAGATATTTAACTTTTCCCATTATGGTGAATGTTTTTCCAGATCCTGCTCCTGCTACCACTAAAGTGGATAAGCTATCACTTTGAATAGCCTCTATTTACGTATCATCTAATCGTTTATTTTGGATGCTAAAAAGATCGTTCAAAATATCACCTCCTACAAGTTATATACACAAAAAAAAGAAGAATTACTCCTTTTTAACAAATTTTCTTAAAAAAATCTTTTTTTATCGAATACAAATAAAGATGAACTGGCTTATGAAACTGTTTTTCAATATACTCTTTATATCCATTTAACTGAGCCTCATATTCACTACTATTCACATTCGATAACTTATAATCAATGATATCAAAATGATCTTCATATTCGAGTAACAAATCAATGAACCCATGAAAGATTCCTTTTTCACTCGTATAATAAATTTCATATTCTTTTCTAATAGTAGCCTTCTTTATTTCTTTCACTTCCTCATGACTTAAAAATTTTTGAACACATTCTTTCAAGTCATTACCAATTGGTAAGTCTGAAACATTTGGATTTTTAAAATCGACAATTTCAAAAACAGTATGCATCATTGTTCCAAAGTCTAATCGCGACTTTAATTCCTTATCCATTCGCTTTGAGAGAGGTTTAGAAAAATGAAAATGATCTACTAGTTTCTCTTCTACTTGAATTTCTGTAACAGGGTAATGATCAGGCGTTTTTTGAATCAACTCTTGGTAATTTGTCGCCTTTACCATCTGATAGTCTTTTGATAAAGAAAGTGTATCTAACTCTAATTCTCTCATAAAAGGATTTAAATCATGCTTCAAAACACCCAATAAATCATTCATTGACTTTGCTTTCCTCAATTCATACTCTTTTTCTTTATCAAAAGAAGTAAGCAGAATTATTTTTTCTTTTGCACGCGTTAAAGCCACGTAAAATAAGCGAATTTTTTCTGAAAGTTCTTCTTTTTTCTCTTCAGCTTTAAAGACACTTTTCAAATAAGTATCGCCCTTTCCATTATCATAAAAAGGAATTAAAAATCCTAAAGAAGGCGCATATTGAATTAAATTTTTTGAGCCATTATTTTGAAAACTATGATTTAAATCTGGTAAATATACATAAGGATATTCAAGACCTTTTGACTTATGAATCGTTGTAATTAACACGGCATTTCCTGATGATTTTAATGAAGACATTTTCATTTCATAATCACCATTTAAAACCACATCAAAATAATCTTTTAAAGCATAAATGTCCAAACCAAAATCGTTTAATTGATCCATACTTTGAAGAAAATACTCAAGTTTGCTTGTTCTCTCCTCAACATCCCCCACTAAAATCATCTTATTAAAAATATCAAACTCTTCCAATAAGCGATATAATATCTCTCTATTTGAAGATGAATCTAAATAAGGAATAACCTCTAAAATTTTTCTAAAGAGTTCTGTTTCTTTCCATGTCTTTTCTGTGATAATAGAAAAGAGTTCTTCATCACTCATACACATAAGATAAGACCTTGCAATAGAAAGATAGGCATGCTTAAATTCATTATCATATTTTTCTTCTTTTATTTTAATAAGTAAAAGTACCATATTCTTTAATAGATAAAGTTCATCTTCTTCTTTTATACTAATGTCTTTTTCAATCGTAACGGGAATTCCCTTACTCTCTAGAATTTTTTTAAATAATTCAAAATGACTACTTCGATCAATCAAAATAGCAAAATCCCGATATTCTGTTGGACGCAACTGCATACTTCCTTCGTTAAAGTAAGTAACTTGCTCATCTTTTACTCGCTTTTCTATATCTTTAGCGATTGCAAATGCTTCAATTTCTAATTCATTAAAATGCTCCGTTTCATTTGTATAATGAAGAACTTCCATGTCATAGTCTTGTTTCTCTTTTACAGAAGAATACGATATATTTCCAAAAATCATTTGGTGCTCTTCCTTATACTTTGCTCCACCAATCTCATCTTTCATGATTCGATTAAAAATCAAATTAATATTAGCAACTACATCTTCTCTAGAACGGAAGTTTTTATTTAAATCAATTTTAAATCCACCTTTATTCTCTTTATATGCATCATATTTCTTTTTAAATAAATATGGATTAGCATTTCGGAATCGATAAATGGATTGTTTAATATCTCCTACCATATAGACATTATTATTTTCAATATATGAGATAAACGTTTCTTGAATATCACTCGTATCTTGATATTCATCAATCATAATTTCAAAAGTATTCTCTTTTAATTCTTGTCTAACATTAGGATAATCACGAACTAATTCAATTGCAAAAAAAGCAATATCATTAAAAGTATAGGCATTATACCCCCTTTTAAATTCCATTAAACGTTTATCAAAAATAAGTAAAATATCAACTAATACTTTAGCATATTTTTCTGTTTCCTTATAATGATGGATGATTGTTTTTTTATCATCGAGCATCTGCTTTTTTAAAGATGTTAGTTCTTTTCCTATCGCATCCTTTATTTTCGCTCCTTCTTCACTATATAAATGATTTCGATTTGAAGCTAAAGAAAAGTCAAGAGAATCTCTTAATTCATCATAGGTCGTAGCTTCTTTAAGATTAGCCGACATTAAATCGTTTTTAACCGCTTTTTCTGAATCATTTGTTTCCTCATTTAACTCATCTAGTAAAGTGATAATTTCATCTCTTTTTTCAAACAATAACTCTTCATATATCGCAAAAGTTTCTTGAATAAATGATTCATGGTAAGCATTTTCAAGGTAATGCATGAGATACTTTTCTTTTTCAATTCGATTGTTTAAAAGATGCATGATTTCAACAATACTTTTCCGAATCGCTTTATCATCTTTAATACAGAAATGCAGAATAAGTGCATTAAAATCTTCATCATTTTTAGCATAATATTCTTCAAATATTTCATCCAATATTCTTTTCATTTCCATTTGTAAAAGAGAAGAATCAATAATAGAAAAGTTTTTATCAATATGTAGTAAATAATGATATTTTTTTACAATACTTTGCGCAAAAGAATCAAAAGTTGTAATATATGCAGAATCAATTTTTTCAACTTCCTCTTTTAACTCTTTTTCCTCCATCATAGCATCTCTAATACGTTTCTTCATTTCTGCTGCTGCATTATTAGTGAAAGTCAAAAGAATTAGATTAGAAATAGAAATTCCTTCCTTTAATTCACGTAGTACACGAGTTTTTAAAACCGTCGTCTTTCCAGATCCTGCACCTGCTGAAACAATAATATTCGTATCTTTTTTATCTACTGCGAGTTGTTGTTCTAAAGTTAAATTACTCAAAATCATCACCTTCTTTTCTATCCTCTACAAGTTCTTCACGATGAAAATCTTTTTCTCTGACATAACAAATATCTTTAAATTTGCAATAGGCACATCCATCGGCTTTTTTTTCAATTTTTATAGGTGCAATAGAAAAGTCTCCAGAAGATACACGATCAATACACTGTATAATTAAGTTCTCCATCATTTCACTAAGGTTTTCTCTTTCAGAAAGAGCAATGACTTTTTTACTCTTCTTAAATTCTCCCTTCTTAGTGACACCTAAAGACTTAATCACTTCAGAAGCCTCATAAGTTTCATCAAAAAGTTTGATATCTTCCATATTGGCAAAGGTAATTCCATCTAATCGAAGTTTCTTGCGTTTTTCTTCTAATAGATCTTTTTTGGGTTGATACTCCTCATTCAAATCTAAAATATGTTGAAGGTACATGCCTACTACTTCCGTATTTTTATCAATACAGGTAAGTAAATACAAGTAAATAGGCAATTGAATGCCAATACCAAAAGGAAATAATGCAGGATCCATTTCTATATGTCCTGTTTTATAATCGATAATAAGTACTTTATTGTTTAAAACTAATACATTATCAACATATCCTTTTAAAGTAGTTTCAATTTTTCTCTTCATAGGTATGGTAATTTCCTTTTCATGCCATGATTCTGTATGAGATGAATGTGTGTATTGTAGCCGAATACTTTCAATAATAAACTTTATTTCTTTTTTTAAAAAAGCTAAGAAGAATTGTTCTTCATAAGTTTCCTGTTTTCCAGTCATTTGTTCTTTTACATAGGCATCATAAACCTCATCTACAGAAAGATGAGAATCTAAACATCTTTCTAAACAGTGATGAAATAAGGTTCCTATGAAGGTATAGATTGTCTGTTCGAAAGAATCAATTCTTAAAACGTACTTTAAATAAAATTTAAAGGGGCACTCATAATACGTTGAAATGTTAGTATAAGAAAATGCAATCTGTCCATTTAAGAAAGTTTGAATCCTATTCTCATCAATTCCTGTAAATTTATTTTGATAAGTTCGATAAGGAATCTTATATAATTGGTTACTCATTTCAAGTTCATGACTATACTCATTAAATTTTAAAAAGCGATCAAGTCTTTTCGCATACCATTCCCTGTTTATTTTATGAGAGTGGGAAGCCATTTCAAATGGTAATTTCTTTAAATGAAGAAAATCCTGTTCTATTAATAAACTGGGAAAGTAAGAAGAAAAGGAACTTTTTTCTTTTAAAGTAATGGTAACATTTGCCGTATTTTTTAAAGCACTTATCCAAGATTCCTTTACTCGCTTATTATAGGCAACACTTGTTTCCATAATGTTCGTTTTTTCATCATCTGACAGATAGTCTTCATCTCTTTTCATTTTAGGCACTTCATCCAAATTAAATCCTAATAGGAAAATATATTCATCAGATGAAAAGACATGATTTAAAAAGGAAGTCTTTTTTAATTCGTGTATAGAATGAGATATATTCAATTTCTTCTGACGCATTTCTTGTTCCAACATTTCACGAACTTCAAGAAAGGAATCACACCAATAATAAGTATTTACAAGATTAACAAGGATATTATAGACTTTTTCGTTATAAGGATTCTCACTTATCTTGAAATGCTTTTTTATTTTATATAGAAGAGAATCCATATTTTCCTCTAAATGATTTAAAAAATATGTACCGATTGCTGTATGATAAAGGGTAGGATGATGATTACCACTAAAGGGTATACCATAGGCTTTAAAAATACGATGAATCGTGAATGTATATTCCTCTGGATATTGAACTAGATATATTTTATTTAAAGGAATTCCCTCTATTAGAAGAGTAGCAATTTTATCGGCAACATAAACGACTTCCTTTTCAAGTGTTGAAAACAAATGAACATCATGTTCATGAGAGAATGATTTCATCTCTAAAGGCTCTACTGTAACTAAAGAATGAGCTAAACTCAATAGGTACTTTTGGAAAGGATCAAAAGAATGAAAACCATAAAGATATAATTTACTTCTACTTTTTAAAAAAGAAGGAAAAAGAAGATCTTTTTTTAATAACTCTTTTTCTTGAAGATAATTTTTTATTTCTTTTAAAAAGGAAAGTTTTTCATTATCATAGACTTTATCTTCGATATAATAAAGATTTTCAATCCAATTTTTTGCTACACCATAAGACGCATGATAATACTTCATCACTTCATATATAGTTTCATTTGTATAATCAAAAAGAAGTCCCTTCTTTAATTCTTGAAAAGAAATAAACTTAATGTTTACTAATAAATGTTCTTCATGGATATAATGAAGAATAGGTTCTTTCATATCCTGACTTACAAGTAAAAGTGCATTCTCTTCTAACGTTTTCAAAAAGTCCATATACTGCCTCCTCGGGTCATACATACATTATATCACAATAGAAAGAATTTCTTATACTTCTCCTATTTAAAATATTCTTTATTTTTGATACAATAGTTTTAGAAAAAAAGAGGTTGTACTATGAAAAAAATAGTCTTATTCATTTTATGTTTAATTCCCATATCTGTAAGTGCGATTGCCTTGCCAGACACTTATTCGGACAAAGTATTACTCTATGATTTAACAGAAGATAAACTTCTATTAGAAAAGAATAGTGATGAAAGAGCAAATATTGCTTCTCTAACTAAAATAATGACAACTATCACGGCAATTGAAGAAATTCCTGATTTAGAAAAAGAAGTTACGATTACTAGTGACATGCTTGCAGGTATCCCTTATGATGCCTCTGTTGCAGGGTTAAACATTGGAGAAACTTTCTCGGCACGTGATTTACTCTATGCCTCTATTTTGCCTTCAGGAGCAGATGCTACCCAAGCATTAGCGTTTACAAGTTCTAATGGCATTGCTGCTTTTGTTGAAAAAATGAATACGCTTGCAGAAAAAATAGGAGCTAAAAATACACACTTTGTAAACGTTACAGGACTTGATATAGAAAATCACTATAGTACAGCGTCTGATGTATTACTCATCTTAAAATATGCTTTACAAAATCCGACATTTAAAGAAATATATTGTACGAAAGAATATACTCTAGCGAATGGGAAAACAATCAATGCTACAATTAAAGTGTATAATCGTCTTATGAATCTAGATACTTCAAGAATTCTAGGAAGTAAGACTGGATATACTTCTAAAGCTGGGGTATGTATTGCAGCCTTGATATCTACAAACGGACATGAAGTACTCATCATCACAATGGGAGCTCCTTATGTCTATGGAAATTTTTACAATTTAAAAGATGCACTTGCACTCACTCAGTTTCTTGATTCGCATTTTCAAAATCAAAATCTCATGACAACAGAGGACACTATTATTGAACTTCCTGTATCTCTTTCAAAAACTGATATGTATAAAGTCCACCCAAATGAAAACATTACGAAATATTTACCAAAGGATTTTGATAATAGCTTATTTGATTACCAGTATAATGGCAAAGAAAAATTGTCATTTCGTGATAAAGAGCAATCTAAATTAGGCTCTATCAAATATTTTTATAATGGTGAATTGATAAAAGAAGAAGAATTATTCTTAAAAGAAGACTTAAAAATTTCTTGGAAAAAAGTAGTAAAAAAATATGGATATATCCTTATAGTAATCTTAATACTTGTTTTATATATTCAAAAGAGAAGAAAACATAATAGGAAAAAAAGAAGAATGAGAAAGTAAAAAAAATAACCTATAAAGGAACTCATCTTATACGAGTTTTCTTTATAGGTTTTCTTATGTGCTTTTTTTAATTTTTCCCATATAATTACATAATGAATAATTTATTATTTTCTAACCTCTTTCAAAAATAAATCTGTTATATCTTCTACTGCCACCATAGGACTATGCCCACCAGTTTGATATATTTTAAATGTTGCATTTACATTTTTCTTTATATAAATCTTTTTTGTATTTTTGAAACGTTCATTCATCATATCTCTACCTAAATAATTATAAAGCTGCTTTAATTCTTCTTTTATTACTCCTGGATTAGCAGGCGTATAAGATGTTTTAGTAGTGCTAATAAAGGCATCAATATTATCGTCTATACTTTGGTAATAAAATTGCTTAATCTTTTTAAATTCTTCTATTTTTTTATCAGTTATTTCCTTAATATTCCCTATCCCAACTGGATATATTAAATTTTCACCTTCTATTTTTCGAATTGGTAAAGTTAAACAGCCACCAATACCACCTGCAATACATAATTTTACTATTTCTGGATGTAATAAAGTAAATCTGTTGGCAAATTTAGCAGTTGCCGAAAAGCCTTCAATAATAATTTTTTCATCTATGTTAATATTATTCGATTCAAGTCTTTTTTTGACGTCATTAATGATATTAATTAATTGAATATCCACTCTAGTAAATTTTTCATCATTATAAAATAAAGCATTACTTGACAACATATGGGTAAATATTTCTTCCCTTTTAGAATCATCCCATTTTCTTGGAAACAAAGGATATAAAATAGGAAACTTAGAACTGTTATTACATAAGTGAATATGCGATTTGAATCCTTTAAAAATTTCAAATATATAATCTGTCCGCTCATCAATATCAGTTGTTCTTATACTTGCACTATAATTAGGAATTTGAATTAAAAGACTTGTTTGCATATTTACACCATTTGGTATAAATATGCAATATTCAAAGTTGAATCCTTTACTGATGTTAGCAGGACACTTATATAATACCCCACCTGTATGATTATTATGTTTTCTTCAAATATTCTTTTTTGAGAATCTTCAAATCCAATCACTATAGATCTCCTCCATTACATTTACATATTTTAAAATAGAGCTTATTAGAATAACCTCATTTTTATACGATATATAAAACCACATTAATTATATCATAGACTTCGATTGTAAACAAAATCTTTAAAAAAATGTACTTATTCATGATATAATTACAATAGATAGAAAAAGAGTGTGATTTATATGAATAAAAAAAACGATAAAAAGAAAATTAAAAATTTAAATGCAGAAATTCAATTAGTTCAAATGGAAGATTTTATAAACAACTTTGATAATGCTATGAAAAAAGATTTAAGAAGTAGATTAAAGAAAGTTGTTTTATTTATTGGTCCACTAATTTTATCATATATTGGATTTTTAATTTTTAAAAATCCGACTATATTAATCATCGGTTCAAGTATAACTGGTGTTGGAACTATTGCAACTTTAACTAAAGATTTTATTATTGAAGCAAAAAGTTTAATTTCAAATCATTATAAATCCAATTCTAATATTTTTGAAATCGAACAAGAAAAGGACGTAGATAAAATATTGCAAGAAGGTATTGGAAAAGCAAAAGGAAAAGATTTCTATAGCGAAAAATATGAATCCTTCATAAAGAAAGAAGAAACTTATGTTGAAACGGAAAAAGAAAAAAAATATAGAGAAGCTTTAGAAAAACAACAAAGACAGATAAATAAGGACTATCCAAACTTAACACTTATTGAAAATGATACAAATTATCTAGATAAAGAGGAAACTATGGTACAAGTAGTAAGAGAAATAGATGCTTATGCTATTGTGTATAATCTACCACCATTAGAAATTTCCAATAGTCAATGGGATGTATTTTTTGATACTATATACAATTTCTTTGAAAAAAAAGGAATAGAAAAGAATTTTTATGATTTAATATCCCAAGTTGGAAGATTTGTTTTTGCAAAATCACTTTTACAAAAGAAAAATAAAATAAGTATATATGATTTTGTTAAAAATTTATATTATTTAGAAAATCAAGAAATAACAAAAAAAGAAATAGAAATTTTACAAAAAGATTTATTATCCAAACTATCATCAGCAAAAATAAGTAAATTTTCAGATTATACAACTGAAAAAAGAAGAAAGTAATTGAAAAATGACTATGAAAGATTCTCTAATCGTTACTTTAATCGTTATTGCCATTCTACCTATTCTTCTATTATTAAATAATAATGAATTATAAAAAGAAAATGCACTCAATCAAAACAAGATTAAGTGCATACCAATTTGGTGAGTACTCAACTTTTCAATGTTAAGTATTCCCTTTTTTTGTTATGCAAGTGCCCTTTACAAAATTCGTGATATCATAAAAACGTGTTTTTATCAAGTCGCTTTCACTCTCACTGAAAGGTTCGAGTAACAATCAATCTAGTGCCATTGGAGAAGTAATCTACAACTTTACCAATGAATATTAAAATAATTATAACACTATTTCTAAGAATCGAAACAATTTTTAATACTATTTACACATTATATTGATTATTTTACCTTGAATGTAAATAATTTTTTTAATTTCACCACATATTAATTCTGGATATGTATTCTTTATGAAATTTATAACTTCATCTTGGGTAGCATCTTTCCTAACAGACAGTGTTTTTTTCATTTTTCCATTTATCTGAATAGGAAGATTAATTTCATCACGAATTAAATAATTCTCATCAAATTTAGGCCACTCTACATCTATAATATTCTCTTTAAAAATTATTTCATACATTTCACTTGTAATATGGGGAGCCAAAGGATTTAATAATACTAGGAATGTTTTTAGTTCTTCTTTACTTATAAATTTATCTTCTTTAATTTTTTTTATAAAAGTCATAAAAGCTGATATGCAAGTATTAAGTTTAAGATTTTCTATATCTTCTGTTACTTTCTTTATCAAATTATTGGTTTCATAAATATGTTCAGTAGAGATTTCAGTACCCTTAATCATATTTTGCAAATTCCAAACTTTATCTATAAAATTAGTTATGCCATTTATTCCATCATATGTCCAAGGAGTATTATCTTCATATGCCGCCAAAAAGTGAACATGAAGTCTTGCAACATCACTACCATATTTATCAATTACTTCTATTGGTGATACACCATTTGTAGAACTCTTACTCATTTTCTTTCCAGTATCATCAAGAATCAATCCACTTCCCATTTTTCTTTTAAATGGATCTCTTGTAGGAACTGCACCTATTTCATATAAAAAATTTTGCCAAAAGAATGCATATAGAACATGTCGAGTTATATGCTCAGTACCTCCTGTATAACAATCAACACTTCCCCAATATTTTAGTTTTTCTATATCAGCAAGTGATTCATTATTATGAGGATCACAATATCTAAGCCAGTACCAAGAAGAACCTGCCCAGTTTGGCATAGTATCAGTTTCTCTTTTTGCCTTTTTTCCACATTTAGGACATTTACAATTTACCCAATCTTCTATTTTAGAAAGTGGAGAATTTCCCTTTTCATTTGGCATATAATCTTCTGTTTTAGGCAAAGTAATTGGAAGTTCATTTTCTGGAACCGGGACTATACCACATTTATCACAGAAAACGACTGGAAAAGGTTCGCCCCAATATCTTTGCCTATTAAATGACCAATCTTGCATTTTATAATTTATTTGCTTTTTACCAACACCCATTTCAATAAGTTTATCTGCAATTTTTTCTTTAGCGTCTTTCACATTTATTCCAGTAAATTCTTCAGAATTTAACATTTTACTATTATCTTTTATATATTCGTATTTTTCAACTGCTTGATTTTCAGTATTTCCTTCAATTACTTGAATCATTGGTATATTAAATTTTTTTGCAAATTCATAATCTCTTTGATCATGAGTAGGAACAGCCATAACTATACCTGTACCGTATCCTGAAAGAACAAAGTCAGCTAGATATATAGGAACTTTTTTATTATTAACAGGATTTATTGCATAGATTCCTTGAACAAGGCAACCTGTTTTTTCCTTTTGATTAGCCATTCTATCCAGTTCACTTCTATATGATGTTTCTTTTTTATATTCACATACTTCATCATAATTTAGAATTTTATTTTTGTGTTCTTCAATAAAATTATGCTCTGGAGCCATTACAAGAAAAGTAATACCATAAATAGTTTCTACACAAGTAGTAAATATACCAGCATTATCAATTACATTATTATTTTCATCTACTATATCAAAAGACACTTGCATACCTTCTGATTTTCCTATCCAATTTCTTTGAAGTTCTTTTAGATTTTCATTCATATCAATTCTCTCAATATTTCCAAGTAGTTTTTCAGAGTATTCTTTCATTTTTAGAAACCAAACCCATCTTTCTTCTTGTACGACTTGACCATGACATCTATCACATTCTCCACCTTGACTATCTTCATTCGAAAGTACTGTCTTACAATTTGGACAATAGTTTACAACACCTTTCTCCTTATATGCTTTACCTTCTTTCAAAAGTTGAAGAAAAATCCATTGTGTCCATTTATAATAATCTTCATCACTAGTACAAAAACTTCTATCATAATCAAATGAAAGTCCAATTTTTCTAGATTGCTCTATTGCATTTTTCATTCCATTATCAACAAAATCTTTAGGATTGATACCAGTTTTTATAGCTGCATTTTCTGCAGGTAATCCAAAAGAATCCCCACCTATTGGAAACAATACATTATATCCTTGAAGTCTTTTCATTCTAGCTAATGCATCTGCAGGGACTGTTCCTTTCAAATGCCCCATATGTAGATTACCACTAATATTATAGAACTCATATAGAACATAATATTTTGGTTTGGTTGGATGAAAATCTATTGCTTTAAAACTCTTTTCGTTATACCATTTACCTTGCCATTTCTTTTCAATTTCTCTAAAATTATACATTTTAATCATTCCTTTCTTTTTAATAAAAAATAGAGCCAATACTTAAATGTAGTATTGACTCTATTGAATTGCTTTATTTTTTTATTTAATAGCACTCAAAATAGACCCATTACTACATAATCGGTTTAATAATAAGGCTAATAATAAGTTATTATTTACAATTATATTTTTCATAGTCTATTACCTCCAACTGGTATAAGTTTACTATACTTATATCGATATGTCAAATTCTAAATTTTCTGTTTGCTAATAGCCGAAAAAGTTCAACTAATAATCAATCTGCTGCCCTAAGGAAGGACGTTCAACAACTTTTTAAACTCTGAATATAAATATAATATTCATATAAAAATTCGTAATTATTTTTGATATATTTTATATCTTTTTCTATTATACTAATTAATATGTTATTCACATCATAATTATCATTATGCTTTAGCAATGAAATTTTTTGAGGTTTTATAGCTTTATTTGAATAAGTATGCATATTCCAATATTCCATTTTATTATCTTTTAAGTCGCTATCACTAAGATACAATAATTTTAAAAAGCTTTCATAGTATGTCTTCTTCACTTCATCTGTATCGTTATAATCAAAGTCAATATTTTCTTTTAAATCTAAAACGAGAAAAATACTGTTATCCAAAATTTCTTTCATTTTTACATATGCCTTTAAACGCTTTTCTTTAGAATCTAAAGATTTTTTAACCATATTATTTGGAATACTTTTAATACAAAAAGGTATTTTCATATAAATTGCTGTTCCAAACCAATACTTAAATTTGCTAGTACTAATTTTTCCAGTTAACCATTTCAACCAAACATCCATAATAGTTACAATCCCTTTTTCACCTTCAGCAAAGAATATTTTTGGTGTTTTTTCAACATATAAAGCATTTTCTCCAATTCTTGGTTCAAGGCCATTTTTTAGAATAGTATCTAAATTTTGTTTATTTGTATAATGAAAAAAGAGTGTTTCAAATCAATTTGTGAAATATCTTTAACAATTAAATCTTTATCCATAATTAATTTATACCTCCAAAAATAATTAACACGCTAATTGACTGCTGTCTATTAGCAAGTGTATTTACTAAATTGACATAACTTAATTTAATCTTCAAAAACATTATACCATAAATTTAAGTACATTAAAACTCGAACTCCGCAAAAATAGAAAGTTCGAGTTTCCTATCTATCTGGTGCCCGATAGAGAAGTACAACACAACTTATCTCTCTGATATTAAATAGTCAATTATTTATAAAGATCAGTAACCATTTCCTCTAGTGTTATGATTTCATTATACATTGTTTCTTTGTTTTAGAATCTTTCTTAATCTTAAATGCCCCAATCCCATTTAAATCATCTATATTCATATAAAATTAAAAATAATAAAATTTCAATATTAGTGGCCCTGATAGAGTCAAAAACAAACTACATAGTTTTTAATGATGGCTTCCTATTAATTATAAAAATATAATTCATACGATTATTCAGCAACATTTATCTGCTATTACCTTTGTTTAAACTTTTTATCCACTCGTTAGCTAAATTATATATTTCTTCGGTGTGTTCTATAACTAAATCATCATTTTTAGAATATTCAAGGACATTTTCATGAGACATGTTATCTAACATATATTTAACCATAGCGAAGAAATGACGAGACTTACCCTTTCTGTTAATTAAATCAGCAGGAGTACAATCAATTAAACCTAGCTCATATCTTGGACTACCTAAATTTATCGCTAATCCTTCCGCAAACCAAGAATTTCTATTATTTCCTTTATAAAACGTATGAAAAATATGTAATAATTCATGAGCAAATGTCATAATAATTATCTCTTTAGTACTATTTTTATGTATCTCTATTTTCTTTCGCTCATTTAATGTTAATATTTCAACTAAATTTCCATGTGCATGACCAACAGTAGTTTCTTTAACATGCCCATAACTAGCTAGCATTTTTTCTCTAAACGTTCCCAAATCATTATAAAGAATAAATTTAACTTTCTCTGGCAATTCTCCAACACCAAAAAATTCTGTATATTCATCATATTTATTATTTAGTCTTTCTATAGCCTCATCTATATATCCAACATCAGATTCTGTATATTTTATTATAAAGTGTTCATTTTCAAATCGCATATACCCACCTTCTAAACTAATTATATATTATTAAAATTCAATACTCGAATAGAAATCACAATTGGTGGACCTGACGAAATCAAAAACAAACTACTTCGTATTTAGTTGTGGATTTGCATTAATTATAAAAATATAACTTACATAGACTATCATTTTTTTCATAAATTGACTCAAATATCAATCTTTTTATCATAAAATCACACCTATAAATTTATCTAAAAACAAACATTTTTGTTTGTTTTATAACCACATGGTGCCTGTGAAGAAGAAGTCGAATAACTTTTCTCAAAAGCAATAGTAGGTAGTAAAAATTACTAACTAATATAAATATAGCATAATTTTATAATTTTAGGAACAAAAACAGACTAATTTTTATAAATTAATCTGCTCGAAAAATTGTAATTTAGCGAACTAATCTCTTTATTCTCTCAACATAATCATCTGCATGATTTATGCTAATATCCCCATGATAATATCCTTGTAGTACATCAAGTT
>CATKZK010000003.1 GCA_949841325.1 uncultured Bacilli bacterium | reverse complement strand
GAAACAATTACACTGCTTAATAAAAAAGAAGTCCCTGAAAATGCCATAGATTCATGGGATGTATCAGATGCAGGAAACGAAAGCATTATGGCTTACCTACTAGATGAGGATAGTAATGGCTTGTATGAACTTTATATTGGACAAAATGGAGGTGTTCAATTAAACCCAGATTCGTCTTATCTTTTTTTTCAATTTTATAATATAACTCAAATAAATGGTGTAGAAAAATTAGACACCAGCAAAGTTACGAATATGGAAAGTATGTTTACGAGTTGTAGGACACTAAAGAGTTTAGATGTTACAAACTTTGATACACATAATGTTACGAATATAAGTGGATTATTCAACAAGTGTAGTAGTTTAATGGAAATAGATGTAAGTGGATTTAATACAAGCAATGTAATAGAAATGAGTGGAGTATTTGTTGATTGTAAAAATCTTACCCATATAGATATAAGTAATTTTGATACAAGTAAGGTAACGATAATAAATAGTATGTTTCGTGGATGTAGCAACATAACAAATTTAGATCTTAGCAATTTTGACACAAGCAATGTGGAAAATATGGGACTTATATTTATGGATTGCACAAATTTAACAGAGGTAAATTTAAGTAATTTTATAACGAGCAAAGTAACACATATGGATGGCATGTTTAGTGGGTGCAGTAGTCTAACAGAGTTAGATTTGAGTGCTTTTGATATGAATAAAGTGACAACTACAATTGGAATGTTTCGTGGGTGTAGCAATTTAGCTACTGTAAATCGAAATTTTTCAGGTAATATAACACAAATGGATAGCATGTTTAGTGGGTGCAGCAAACTTACGACTAATGTATATGTAACTAGCACAAGTTGTACAGGTTATTCCTATATGTTTTCAGATGCAGCAACAGAACCAGGAGCGAGTATTGTCGTTTATTATGCCGCTACAACTTCAATTAAAAATTTAGCGATGAATATGTTTAAAACAAAATCCACAAATTCAAAAGTCTATGCAATTCAATCTTAGAGGAAATCTCCTCTTTTTTCTTTTGTTACAAGAAAATTAGTGAAACATTCTTATTTTTTTAGTATAATGATACTAAGTAGGTGAAGCATATGAGAATCGTTTTTATGGGAACTCCTGAATTTTCTGTTCCTGCATTAGAAAAAATAATAGAAACAGAAGAAGTTGTTTTAGTAGTCACAAAAGAAGATGCACCAATTGGAAGAAAGCGAATTTTAACGCCTTCTCCAGTGGCTGTTTGTGCAGAAAAATATGGAATAGAAGTCTTTAAACCGCATCGATTGAAAAATGACTACAAAAAAATCATTGAAGCAAAACCAGACCTTATCATTACTTGTGCTTATGGGCAAATTGTCCCAAAAGAGGTGCTTGATGCCCCTTTACATGGTTGTATTAATATCCATGCCTCTTTATTGCCAAAATATCGAGGTGCTAATCCCATTTGTGCATCTATTATGAATGGCGAGGAAAAAACGGGAATTACTATTATGTACATGGAAGAAACATTAGACACAGGAGATATGCTTTATCAAAAAGAAGTCCCTATATTGGAAAGTGATCACTTAGGTACAGTAGAAAATAAGCTCAGTTTATTAGGTGCTCAAATGATTGCCGAATTCCTACCTAATATACAAAATGGCACAATCAAAAGAGTCCCTCAAAATGAAAAGGATGCCACATATGTAGGAATGCTTAGAAGAGAAGATGAAAACATTGATTTTCATAAAACAAAAAGAGAAGTGTTTAATCACATCAGAGCTCTTTATCCAAAACCTATGGCTAGCACCATTATTGATTCAAGAGAGTGGAAAATTTGCGAAGCTTTGGAATATGATGAAGTATGTGGAGAAATTGGGATCATCAGTGAAGTGGGAAAAGATTATCTTGCAATCAATTGTAAAGATGGAAGAATAAAGGTTATAAAAATCAAACCAGCTGGAAAAAACGAGATGAGTGTAAGAGATTATTTTAATGGAATAAATAAAGAGAGTTTGGTTGGAAAAAAGGTGGAAATAAATGAAGAAACGAAATAAAAGGGTGAATGAAAATGGTGAAGAATTAGAAAACTTCTTTGATGTTTTCATGCGAAATTATAGAAATGTAAAAGGATTTAGAAGTTTCGTTAAATTATGTCTTTATTTCTTGATTATCTTTCTTTTTATTCTCTTTATAAACCTTGCAGATAAAGAGTTAAGTTCTAAAAGGGAGGCAAATACGTATCGTACTACAACTATCCAAAAGAAGAAAAAAGTCTATAAGGAGATACTAGAAGAGATTATTATACAAAAAAAGGATGTCTTTGCTTCTCTTAAAATAGGAGATAATATCTATCACGTTGATTTTGTTATGAAAGATGAAATCTCGGGGTTTATTGAAACAGCAAATGAAACGAAGCGTTTTAAAATAAGAGATGGAAAAGTATTTGAGATTAAATTAAACCAGGAAATCGAAAATGAACAGTTATTTGAAGGAATAAAACTTGATTTCCTTCTTCCAAAGATCTTTATTAGACGACTAGAATCTCAAATCTCAACAAAGATGATATATGACCAATACACCATTTATACATATAAAATCGAGCAAGAAGGAAAAGAATACAAAGTAGATTGTACAGTAGAAAATGACCTCTTAACTAAGGTGAAAATCGTAGGTGAAGAGGAAGAATATGAAATCCTTTATGAATAGAAGGTGAAAAATGAAAAAATTTGTAAATGCTTTGACGATTACTAGAATAATTGCCACACTTTTACTACCTTTTGTTTGGTCTTTTATTCCTGGAAGGGGTGTTGTCTTATTTGTCTTTCTTATTTTAATAACCGATTTCTTTGATGGACTTTTCGCACGAATATTTAATGTGCAAACGCTTTTTGGCTTTCTTGCAGATACTGTTGCCGATAAAGTATTTGGCATCGTTGTTTTATTACTTATCGCGATACAATTGCCATTTTTTTACCTACTTATTATAGCAGAACTCATAATTACTATCATCAATGTTTGTGCGGCGATAAAAGGCGCGGTTGTGAAATCAAGCTTTATTGGTCGAGCAAAAATGTGGCTGCTTGGGGCCTCTACATTATTGGGAATCTTACACCTATTATTTCCTCCTGCTGTGCTTTTGGCAATTCCCATAAAAGAGACATTAAATCTTGTTTATGTGGTGGTTTTTATTAGTTTTGGTGCAGAGATTATAGTGATTATAGATTATGCCAAAAGGCTAGGAAAGGAAATGTTAAAAAAGGAGAATAAAACATTCCACCATTTTAAAACCCAGGAGGAAATAAAAAAAGCATTATTTGATACAGAGTACTACATACATCATAAAAATAAACCCTTTATTGAGCATTTATGTAAATAAAGCTTTACAATGAAGAAGGGAGTATGGTATACTTTTATTGACAGATAAGTGGGCAGAACATCCCGCTTTTGTTATTGTTTGGGAGGTATTATATGGATGGTATATTAAAAAAAGTACGCGACATAATAGAAGAGCCAATGGCAAAAATGCAGATTATGGTGGATGCTGTTTTGTGGGAAGTTGAAGGGAAGTACAACTATTTAAAGATTGTTTTAGATCGTGAACAAGCCCTTGATATTGATACAATTGTGGAAGCGACGAATATAATTAATCCCATCTTAGATGAATATGATTTAATTGAAGATGAATATATCTTGGATATATCAAGCAAGGAAAGAGGGTAACGAAATGGATGGAAAAGAGTTTATAAAGGCATTAAAGAATATTATTGAAGAAAAAAATATTGCTGAAGATGATGTCTATGAGGCAATGGAACAAGGTCTTATTACCGCTTATAAGAAAAACTATGGTTCTAAGACAAATGTCAAGGTAAGTGTTGACAGAAAAACGGGTGAATTTAAAGTCATTCGTTACTATGTTGTCGTTTCTGAATATTTAGAAGGTGAAGAGGCAACTGATGAAGAAGGCAATATTGTGTATCTTCCTCCTGAGATTAACGAAGATGCGCAACTTTTACTAGAAGAAGCTAGAGAAATGGTTCCAGGAATTGAAGTAGGAGAGACCATTGAAGAGGAAGTGACACCAAAAGATTTTGGTCGTGTAGCTGCAAGTACTTGTAAGCAAGTGGTCACTCAAAAGATTAGAGAAGCAGAAAGAGAAGCGATAATTGCTGAATTTTCCGATAAACAAGATGAGTTAATGGTGGGAACTCTTGCTATGGAAGATAATAAAAACTATTATGTTGATTTAGGTCGTACAAGAGGAATTTTACCAAAAAGTGAAATGATTCCTGGTGAAGTTGTTAAAATGGGATCAAGTATTAAAGTGTATATTTCAAAAGTGGAAGCGAATAATAAAGGACCTCTTGTTCTTTGTACAAGAAAGCATTATGGATTTATTAAACGTCTTTTTGAAACGGAAATCCCTGAACTTGCTGATGGAACACTTGAATTACATGCAGTAGCTCGTGAAGCAGGTGTTAGAAGTAAAGTAGCGATCTCTTCAACAAACGATCGTGTAGACGCGATTGGGACTTGCATTGGAGAAAGAGGAAGTCGCATTGGCAATATCTTAGCTGAATTAAATGGGGAAAAAATTGATTTAGTTTTGTGGAGTGAAGACAATGCAGAATTTATCAAAAATGCCTTGAGCCCAGCAAAAGATGTGATAGTTAGTATTTTAGATGAGGAAGCAACAAGAGAAGCTTTAGCGATTGTTACAGATGAAAATTTAAGTTTAGCAATTGGTAAGAAAGGAATGAATATACGCCTTGCTAGTCGATTGACTAAATTTAAAATCAATATTAAAACGATGACACAAATACAAGAAGAGGGGAATCAATAATGAAAAAAATCCCGATGAGGATGTGTGTTGTCACTAGAGAAAAAATGCCTAAAAAAGATTTGATTCGTATTGTGAATACAGAAGAGGGAATCATAATCGATAAAACGGGGAAAATAAATGGACATGGTGTTTATATACAGAATAAACAAGAAGTGATAAAGAAAGCAAGGGATAAAAGAGTAATTCATCATGCCCTTGGTGTCGAAGTACCTGATGAAGTATTTGAAGAATTATTAAAAAGTGCAGAATAAAAAATGAGAAAGAGGTGATACTCATGATGAGTACAGTACAAGAGTATGCTGAAGATATGAATTTCACAGTTCAAGATGTTTTAAATAAATGTAAGGAACTGGGAATAAAAGCGTCTAGTAAAGACGATAAATTAGATGATGATGCAATTGTCATGCTGGATAATTGTATGAACTTAATTAGCAGTGATACTGAACTTGATTTTGAGGAAAGTGATGCGATTGATGATGTTGTTGAAGATATCATGCTTAATGAAAATATTAAAAGCATTCATGATGCGCATACAGTGAGAACTGAAAAAGTAAAAAAGAAAGAGACGAGTAATCAAAATAAAGAATATTTAAATAAGAAAAAACAAATGTATAAGAATAAAGAAAAACTTCAAAGCAATAAAGCAACAGATGCGTCGTCAATTGTCCTTTATACAGAAGGCATGAGTGTTGCAGATTTAGCCGCTTCTTTAGGTGTAGAAGGGGTAGAATTGGTAAAGAAATTAGTCTCTTTAGGAATGATGGTAAGTTTAACTCAATCAATTGACTTTGAGACGGCTGAAATTCTTACGAGTGAATATGCGAAGACTTTGAAAAAAGAGGAGACTCAAGATATTTCTAATTTTGAAAATTTTGAAATTATTGATGATGAAGCAGATTTATTAGAAAGACCACCTGTTATTACGATTATGGGACATGTTGATCATGGAAAGACGACATTACTTGATTACATTAGAAATTCTCATGTTGTAGATGGCGAAGCAGGCGGTATCACTCAACATATTGGAGCTTATCAAATTGATTATCAAGGAAATAAGTTAACCTTCATAGATACACCAGGACATGCTGCATTTACAGAAATGCGTGCTAGAGGTGCTAGTGTAACGGATATTGTTATTATCATTGTAAGTGCAGAAGATGGTGTTATGCCTCAAACAAAAGAGGCTGTTGATCATGCTTTAGCTGCCAATGTGCCTATTGTTGTTGCGATCAATAAAATAGATAGACCAAACGCTAATCCAGATCGTGTCATGACAGAAATGGCAGAGTTATCTATTACTCCAGAAGAATGGGGGGGAACAATTCCATTTGTGCGTATTAGTGCAGTTACTGGTGAGGGAATTGATGCTTTACTTGATACCATCTTAGCGATCGCTGAAATGAGTGAATTGAAGGCGAATCCAAATCGTTATGCATCAGGAACTGTTATTGAGTCTAGAGTAGATAAAAATATTGGAGGCGTTGCAAGTATTCTCATTCAAAATGGAACTTTGCGTTTAGGAGATCCACTTGTTGTAGGAACTTCGCATGGGCGTGTACGTACTTTAAAAAATGATTTAGGACGTGATATTTTAAGTGCTGGGCCTTCAATGCCTGTTGAAATAACTGGTCTTTCTGATAACCCTAGTGCGGGAGATAAATTTATGGCTTTTGAATCTGAAAAAGAAGCACGTGAGATTGCCTCTAAAAGAGCTATTCAAGAAAAGATGAAGAAAAATACAAAGCAAACATTAAGCTTAGATGAATTATTTGCTCAGATTCAATCTGGTGTAAAGGAAATCAATGTTGTTTTAAAATGTGATGTAAGAGGTTCAGAAGAAGCTGTTAAAAATTCTCTTGAAAAAATTGACGTTGAAGGGGCAAAGATCAAAGTCGTTCGTAGTGGCATTGGAACTATTACAGAAAGTGATATCATCCTTGCGAATGCCTCTAATGCAATTGTTATTGGATTTAATGTAGTTCCTTCAAATAAGACAAAAGAAGTCGCTAAAGAATATAATGTCGATGTGCGTCTTTATACCATTATCTATAAAGTAGTAGAAGAAATGGAACAAGCGATGAAAGGAATGTTAGATCCTGAATTCGAGGAATCTGTAATAGGTTCGTGTGAAGTAAGACAACTTTTCCGATTCTCTAAAGTGGGAACAATTGCTGGTGTTTTTGTAACAAATGGAATCATGAAAAATGGGGCAAAGGTACGTATTATACGTGATGGAGTTATTATTTATGATGGTACTATTGCTTCCCTTCAAAGAGAAAAAGACACGGTTAAAGAGGTTAAAAATGGCTTTGAATGTGGAATTACGATAGAAGGTTATAATGACATTAAAGAAGGAGACGTCTTTGAAAATTATGAAATGGTTGAGGTTAAAAGATGAGTGTTAAATTAGACCGTATTGCCTCAGAAATTTCAAGAGAGTTATCAAGTATTATGCTACTTGAGGCAAAAGATGAAACCTTAAAACATATTACAGTGACGGGGTGTGACGTTACTTCTGATTTAGGACTTGCACGAATCTTTTATACTTATATGGGGGATGAGGCATTAGCTGATGTAGCAAAGAACTTAAAAGAGGCCTCTCCTTATCTTAGAACGGTTTTAGCAAGTAAAATTGACCTTCGTCATACACCAGAATTAAAATTTATCTATGATGATTCTGTTGAATATGGTCAAAATATTGAACGTATTATCAATAAATTGCATGAGGAGGAATAATATTCCTTCTTTTTGTAAACTTATAAAATGAAATGTGGTAAAGGAGAAATCACTATGGTAAATGGAATCCTTATTATTGATAAAGAAAGTGGCATGACTTCTAGAGATGTAGTAAATGAAGTGAGTCGTATCGTTTATACTAAAAAAGTGGGCCATACAGGAACTCTTGACCCTTTAGCTACGGGTGTTTTAGTTATCACAATAGGCAAATATACTAAATTAAATGAGGTATTAACATCAACTTATAAAGAGTATGTAGCTTCCTTTACCTTAGGAATATTAACTGATACCTTAGATTCTACAGGAACGATCTTAAAGAAAGAAGAAGTCCATTATACCAAAGAACAAATATATAAAGCCTTAGCGCACTTTAAAACGACGTATGAGCAAGAAGTTCCAGCCTATTCTGCTGTCAAAATTAATGGAAAAAAATGCTATGAATATGCAAGGGAAGGAAAAGTGATTGAACTTCCTAAGAAAAACGTTACGATAAAAGAACTGACACTTCAAAACATGACAGATAAAGAAATAGAAATCAAATGTCTTGTTTCTAAGGGAACTTATATCCGAAGTCTGATAAGAGATATTGGCACCTATTTAAATACATCCGCTACAATGACAAGTCTAAGGAGAACAAAACAAGGAAAATTTTCTATAGAAGAAGCCATCTCTTTAAAAGAAGTAAAAGAGCAGAACTTTACACTTTTAAAAGTAGAAGATGTGTTAGATGTCGAAATCGTTAAAGGATACTCTGATTTAAAAAAAGTAACAAACGGTGTAAAAATCGAGTATCCGACGGAAAAAGAGTATCTTTTATTTTTAGATGAAGAAGGAAATGATTGTTGTCTTTATAAAAAAGAGGATAATCAATTTAAAATGTTTATTTCCTTTGTCTAATTTCTGTTAAGGTATCCAAATTCTATCGACAAATGATAGGAAAAAAACTATAATGAGTATAGGTGATGCGAAATGGCAAAAGACTTATATGAAAGTAGACAAATGGTTCAAAGTCCTCTCGTTCTCTTTTTGATTATGCCAATCATTGGTGTGCTTATTCTTTTAGCTGTTGATTTTACGGTAAAAACTTGGACGAAAGTAAAACTTGAAAATGACACAAAAGAGATTCTTACGATGATGTTAGATAATGATATTTTAAAGACAGAAGAAGATTATAAAAAATATGCCGTAAAGCGTTTTTCTGAAAGGGGATATGAGACAGACGATGTTTCGATTATCTTAGCTGATGATGGCATTATTTTAATTAATTATAAAACATATTTTTCCATGTTAGGTACGGTAATTGGAAGAGGGAAAAAACTGGCTGATGCAAGATATATTGGAAATACATTAGAAGATGGAACTTTAAAAATTGAAAAGTATATCGAAGAAGAGACAGAATAAAAATAGGACGAAAAGTCCTATTTTTTAAAGAAATCTTTTATATTTAGTGATTAAAGTTTCTAAAAATTGATAATTTTCAGAACTAAATTCATTTTTGTATGGTGCTAATTCAAATCCCTTTGGATTAGCAAGAACAGACTTGTAATTTTTTTTGATAAAAGTATAGATGAAATCGACTTCATGGTCACTTGGAGTTAGATTATTTTTTTGCGCAAACTTCATTATATCTTCTTTTGTCATAGTGTTTACAAATCTTTCGACAACTTGAAACATAAATACCTCCTTATATTATAAATTTATTGGGGAATACTAAGAATATGAAAAAAAATAGAAGATTAAAACTCATCATGCTTTTGTTAAATCTAGTGGTTATTATAAGACTAGTAGATATTTGTGTGCTTCAATCTAATAAGTATCAAGTTCTTTATGATTCTTTAAAGGAAACGATTATTGAATCGAATTATCCTCCTAGAGGGCGTATTCTTGATGCAAAGGGACGAATTTTGGTCGACAATAAAGGCGTAAAAGTGCTTATCTTTAATTCTCTTTCAGGGATAAGTCAAAAAGAGCAGTTAGAGATGATTGAAAAAATTAGTGAGGTTATTGAACTTGATACCTCTGATGTAACAGAAATTATGATGCGAGAATATATTTTTGCACAAAATAAGGAATTAATTAATGGAAGAATCTCTGAAGAAGTAAAGGAAAAATATAAAAATCGGCAGATGAAACAAAAAGACTATGAAGAGAATCGATTAAGCCTTATTACCGAAGAAGAAATTCAATCAGCGGACAAGGAAAAAGCAAAGTTATTTTATCTCATGCAGAAAGGATATAACTATCAGGATAAAGTGATTAAAAGCAATATTACTGATCAAGAGTTAACTGCGATTAATGAACTTCATTTGAAAGGATTCCGCATTGATATAAAATGGGAAAGAGTCTATCCTTATGATACGACTTTGAATGCGCTTTTCGGGAGTGTTGGAAGCATCCCTAAAGAGGACAAAGAAGAATATTTAAAAAATGGATATTCTCTAGAAGATATGGTGGGTGTTTCATTCCTTGAAAAATATTATGAATCATATCTGAAAGGAACAAAGGGTACTTATCGCATAGAAAGTGATCATCAATTATCTAAAATTAGTGAGGATATCAAGGGAAATGATTTAATTTTATCCATCGATATTGAAAAGCAAATGGCGATAGAGGAAGTTTTGAAAAAGGAAATTAAGAATGCCAAAAAATATCCTTCTGCTAAGTATTATCAAGGATCTTATATTGTCGTATCTAATCCAAATGATGGAGGAATTGTAGCATTAGTGGCGATGAAAGCAACAGAGGATAACTTTACAAGTGATGTCATTGGTTTTCTTACGAATTCTTATACAGTAGGATCTGTAGTCAAGGGGGCTTCTCATACAGTTGCGTATATGAATGGGGTAATCGATGAAAAGACAAAAATGACGGATTCTTGTGTAAAACTATTTAGTCAAGGGCAAAAATGCTCATGGAAACGTCTTGGAACTTTAAATGATATTGATGCTCTTACCTATTCGAGTAACTATTTTCAATTCATAAGCGCTATTAAAGTGAGTGGAAAGAAATATACTTACAATATGAAATTTAATGCAACAGAGGATGATTTTAATAAGTATCGCACTGTCTTTTCTTCTTATGGACTTGGAAGTAAGACAGGGATTGATATTTATGAAGAAAAATTGGGAATAAAAGGATCTTTGGTTACAGGAGATTTGTTATTAAATTTAAGCATTGGACAATATGATACCTACACGCCTTTAATGCTCAATAACTATATTGCAACCATTGCGAATGGGGGATCACGATATCAATTAAGACTTGCATCATCCATTGTAAATCAAGAGGGAGAAAAAAAAGAGGTCAATCCTCCTACTATTTTAAATAAAGTAGGTCTAGATGAAAAATATATGAATAGAATAAAAACAGGAATGCACAATGTCGTGTTAAAAGGAACTGCTAGTGGCTATTTTAATAAAATAGTGGATGGCGCTGGAAAAACAGGAACAAGTGAAACGTTTTATAATGGGGTCTCAACCAATACAAAGTCTTTTGTTGCCTTTCTCCCTTATGAAAATCCAGAATATGCATTAACGATTATTTCTCCTCATATTACTGCGAAAACAGGAACTTCCTCATATGCATATCCCATAAATAGCCGTCTATCTAGACAAATTGCTGAGATTTTGTTTGAAAATTAGACGGTAGTGTGTTAAAATACTTGTAGTTTGACAAGTGAGGAGGCTGACTATGGCAAAGGGTAAAAAAACAGATGCAAGAACACCAATAGGTATTAAGTGTTCTAGATGTGGTAAAATGACAAGACGTCATACTGAAAAAAATACAAAAAATACGACAGATAAACTAGAACTTAATAAATATTGTCCTAAATGTAGATCTGTTCAAGTATTTAAAGAAGCAAAGATTGGAAAATAGTGAAGGAGAGACATTATGAATTATATACATCATGGGAATTACACTGATTTTATTGATTATGTCGAGTATATTAAATTTCTTGGTTCTATAGAATTGCGTCAAGAACTAAGGCCTACGAATGTACAATCAAGAAATGATCAATTAAAAGTCAAAAATTATACCATTTCCAAAAAGAGCTTTAAATCTAAAAAATAACTTAGTAGGAGGCTTAACGCATGAACATTAATATTAATGAAATTAAAAATGGAATGACAATCATTATAGATGGTAAATTATGTCTAATTGAGGAATTCCAACATGTAAAACCTGGTAAAGGCTCAGCGTTCATGAAAATGAAACTTAGAAACTTAAGAACAGGATCACTTGTGGAAGAAACGTATAATACCAATATTAAAATTGAAAGAGCAAGAGTTGATAGACTTCCAATGCAATACTTATATTCTATGGGAGATTCGTATGTTTTTATGAATAATGAAACCTATGAACAATTAGAAATTCCTACAGACAAATTAAGTGAACAAGCGAAATTTTTGAAAGAAGGTCTTGATATCACAATAACGATGTATGAAGGTGAGATTCTTGGTATTCAATTACCTGAAAAAATTGAATATGAAGTAATTGAAACGACAGATGCTGTCAAAGGAAATACTTCTAATAATGCTACGAAAGACGCTAAAATTGAGACAGGATACGTAGTAAAGGTTCCTTTATTTATTGCACAGGGAGAAAAAATTATCATCACAACAAGTGATGGAAAATATGCTAGTAGAGCCTAAGGGTTCTTTTTTTGTTCCATAGAAAGGAACTAAAAGAGACTTCACCTTATAAGAAAAAATAATTTTGCAATAAACCTTCAAAGAAAACAATAAATTACACTTTTTCTCTTTACAAAAAAATTAAAAATCACTATAATAAAACACATATCTTTTTAAAGGAGGAAGACCGCATGAATGAAAACTTGCCTGTATTACTTTTAAGAAAATTAGTGCTTCTCCCTTATCAAGAATCGCGTATTGAACTTAACTTAGAACTCAGTAAAAAAATTATGGATATTGCAGAAAAATTTTACCATAATAAACTGCTTGTAATTGTTCCTGAGGATGCCTTAGAAGAAAACCCAACAGAAGAAGATTTACCACGCATAGGAACGCTTACAAAAATTAAAACAAAAATTATGCTCCCAAATGGCAATTATCGTGTCGTTTTAACGGGATTAAATCGAGTAAAAGTCTTAAAATATCGTAATTTAGAAATGGAAAAAGAAATCTTAGAGAGTACTGTAAAAAGAATTTATGTAGAGACAACAGAAGAGAGTATGGAATCTTCTCAAACGGCTATTTTAAGAGCTTTAAAAGAAGTTGTTTCTCGCTATATGCAAATAAATCCTTCTGCTTCTAATAGTGTCACAAATGCCTTAGAAAGCATTACAGATTTAGACATGCTAACAGATATCATAACAAATTATTTGCCATTTGATCTTCCTAAGAAAATTAGTTATATGAATGAATTTGATCATATTCTAAGGGCTAAACGTCTGATAAAGGATATTAACCTTGAATTAGAAGTGATTCATATTGAAAGTAAGATTGATGAGGAAATAAGGGAGTATTACGAGAAGGAACAAAAAAATGTAATTCTCAAACAAAAAATTACTAAACTTCAAGAAGAACTTGGAATAAGTGCAGAGAAGGAAACAGAAGTCTCTCTTTATAATGAACAGATTGAGAAATTAGAAATCAGTGAGAAGACTAGACAGAAATTGAAAGATGAAGTTAGAAAATATTCTTATACAAGTGAGGCTAATCCCGATGCCTCCGTTACTAGAAATTATTTGGATACTGTAATCTCTCTTCCATGGAATCGATATACAGAGGATGAGTTGAATTTAAATCGCATTGAAAAAAGTTTAAATGAAACTCATTATGGCCTAAAAGAGGTAAAGATGCGTATTCTAGAGTATATTGCAGTGAAAAAGAATGCGAAAAACGTAAATGCACCTATTCTTTGTTTAGTAGGGCCTCCTGGTGTAGGGAAGACAACACTTGCTGCTTCTGTAAGTAAAGCTTTAAAGAAAGAGTTTTATAAAATTAGTGTTGCGGGTTTAAATGATGCAACTGAATTGACAGGCCATAAGAGAACATATTTGGGTTCTTCTCCTGGGAAAATCATTCAAGGCTTAAAAAAATGTGCTTCTGCAAATCCTGTGATATTAATCGATGAAGTGGATAAAATCATCAGTGACTTTAAAGGGGATCCTTCAGCAGTTTTACTTGATATATTAGATCCTAGTGGGAATCATGCTTTTATTGATAATTACATTGAAGAGCCGTTTGACTTATCGCAAGTGCTTTTTATCCTAACTGCCAATGATGGGAAAAATATTCCTTCAGCTTTAAAAGATCGTTTAGAAATAATTGAAATCAGTTCTTATACAGAATTTGAAAAAGTAGAACTTGCTAAAAAATACATTCTTCCAAAATTCTTGCGTACATATAATTTGCCAAAATATCGTATGAGTGATGAAGAATTGCTTTATATTATCACTCATTATACAAAAGAGGCTGGTGTACGTGAACTTGAACGAACACTTGCCAAGATATTTCGCCACTTATTAATCAATCCTCCTAAGGGTGTTTCAATCAAACAGGAGACTATTGAAAGTATTCTTGGTCCAAAAAAATATGATATAAAGAGTAAGCGATGCGAATTTCCTGGTTCAGTTACAACACTTGGAGTCTCTTCTTTTGGAGGAGAGGCTATTCGTATTGAAGGTATATTACTTGATGGAATTGGGCATATCAGAGTCAACGGAAATATTACAGAGTCTCTTGAAGAAAGCGTAAACATCGCGCATATGTTTTGTATTAGTCAAGCTAAACGTTTTAAAATTGACGATAAAAAATGGAAAAATCATGATATTTGTTTAAATGCTTTAGAGTATTCAATTCGCAAAGCAGGAACGAGTGGAGGACTTGCTTTCGCGGTTGCTATTATCTCCCTTCTTTCAAACAAACTTGTAGATTCTTATACTTGTTTTACAGGAGAGATTACACTTCATGGTGAGATTACGAAAGTTGGGGGAATCAAAGAAAAAGTGATTGGCGCTTATAACAATGGCTATAAGATTATCTATCTCCCTTTAGAGAATCAATTTGACTTACTTTCAGTCCCAGAGGAAATAAAGAATAAGATGGAAATTCACTTGGTCAATTCTTTTGAAGAAGTCTATCAATCATTATTTTCATCATAACGAGGAATTATCCTCTTTTTTTTGCATATCTTTTATGGAAAGGATAAGTGTATATGAAAGAAACTATAAGATTTAAAGATACTTGTGAATTTAAAACAAATATTGCCGAAATTACAAGTATTAGTTTGGAATGTATTTATGAAATAGAAGAAGAAACAATTGACGGAACATTTCTTGTAGAAGGAAATTATCGAACCCACGAACTTTCCATTAATCAAGAGCCCTTTTCTTTTAAATTGCCATTTGAATATCGCTTTTTAAATCGCATAAAAGAAAATACGGAAAAAGTAAATGTCCTTGATTTTACCTATTCTACGAGTGGAAATACCTTAGAAGTAGAAATAGAGTATGAAGTAGAAGGGGAAGAAGTGGAGGAAGAATTTACAACTCAAGAAGATTTTGATCGTTTTTTAACAGAACATGAAGTGGAAATTGTTGATTTAAATGAAGAAGAAATAGAAGAAGTGGAAGAAGTAGAACCAGAAATAATAAGTGATTTAGAAGAAACTGATGAAGTTGCTGCAATAGAGGAAACTTTAAAAAGTGAAGAGGAAAGAGGGGACATTACGATTAATACAAGTGCCAATATCGGTGCATTTAAAGAGGCAGAAGCACATGTAGGAGAGGATGCCAATACCGTTATTGATAAACTTGAAAAAAGAGAAGATGAATACATCACCTATCACGTCTATGTCGTAAGCGAATATGATACGTTAGAAAGCATTTCTTCAAAATTTAAAATAGAAAAAGAGATTATAAAAAATTATAACAGTTTTGATAACCTTAATCCTGGTATGAAACTTATTATTCCTTCAAATGAATAAACTTGAAAAGCGAGGAAGCATCTCTATTTATGATGGAGAATATGTTTTAAAAGAAGAACAAAACTTACAAGATTTAGAAAAATATCTTTTATCACGTGACTATCATGGTTTTGTTCCTATTCTTTCAAGAGAAGAGGGGAAAAATAAATATCCTTATTTAGAGGATTATAGTCTCAATAAGGAACAATTGGGTTCTGATATAGCCTCTTCTCTAGCATTACTCCATAATAAAACTTCTTTTAATAAAGAAGTCAATTTGGATAAACAAAAAGAAATTTATGACCATTTATCAGGATATATTCATTACTTAGATGAAGAATTTCTTGGTATCTTAAAATCGATTGAGTACGTTGATTTCCCATCCCCTAGTGAGACACTTTTTATGAGTCAATTTTCTAAGATAAAGGAGTCTTTAGGTTTTTGTAAAAGAGAATTAGATGCTTGGTATGGAATTGTTCAAAATAAAACCAAGGAGCGAATTTCTACTATTCATGGGAATGTAAAATTAGATCATGCGATTTTAAATGATCGTTTTTATCTCACATCATGGAGATCATCTAGATTAGACACTCCTATTGTAGATATGATTGATTTTTATCACCACGAATGGAATAAAATCGAATTTTCAAGTATCTTAGAAACCTATTTTTCAAAATGTGAATTACTTCCAGAAGAAAAAAAACTCTTTTTCATTAATATAAGCCTTCCTCATATTCCCGAATTTAAAAAAAGTGAAATCGAAAATGTTACAAGAATTCGCAGTTTGTTTGATTATTTGTATAAAACAGAAACCTTAATAGGGCCATATTATACGATAGAGAATAAAAAATAATATAAAGATTTCAATTAGTAAAATAAAGAGATTAAAACGCAAAGGCAGAATCAAGGTTATAATCACTTGATAAAAAATAAGACAGGACAGTAAAAGAATTGCAAATATACTAAATAACCCTCCAAAGGGTTTTTTATTTGGGCACATCATCATCACCTACTATAGTGTATGTCTTACATTTGTAATATGTTATTTTAATATTGTGATGAGAGTGCATAATAGGTCAAAATCATGTAATTTAATGTCATAAAGAGATATGTTGTTTCATGACCAACTTCTCTTGTTTTTATGTCCATTTTTTTGTCTAGTCTATCTTTATTCCATTCTTTCTATTGAAAAAGAGAAGAATTTCTTCTATAATAAATAATAAGAATAGGAGAGTGTGGTATGAAGAAAAATGGATTTATTGCAACAAGTATCCTCTATTCATTCTTTCTTGTTTTTATTACACTTTTCGTTGCATTAATACTAAATTATTTACATAATCAGGTTCTCATTCAGCGAGTAAATGATGATTCTTGGAAGATGTTACAAGCCATTAATAATACCAAAATATCAGATTTAAAAATAGGGGATCATATTCGCTTTGCCAATCAGGCAAGTATCAAATGTGATCTCAATGTAGATGCCGTACAAGAGTGTTTCCTAAATCCTAACGCCACTTGGGTGGTTGCCTACGTAGAAACAGTTGGAACAGGGAAAAAATATTACTTTTTGAGTGATTTAGACACACATATGTTAGATGTTAGATTCCAACTCCCCAACGAATATACACCAAGACCACATGCAGCTTCAATTGATATCTTTAATGCTATAAAAGCTAAAAATGCCTACTCAACACAACTTATGTTCCCAGGAATACGTATTTCGATTCCGACTGTTAGTCTTTTAAAGAAGGTTCGTGCAATGGACGCTAGTGAAGATATCAAAGATGCTATCTTTGGAACAGATGGTAGTTATGTTGTGCATATGGATGTAAATACTCCAGGGTATGTCTTTAATTCTTATTACTATATGAGAATGTATGCATTCCCATTTAAAGAAATGCCAGTAGAAATGAATAAACAGTTAGAGATGATTAAAAACTATTGCAATGGTTCATTTTCAAGTGATGCTGTAAGTTACAATGCCAATAATCCTTTTGGCTATATTCATACAGTAAGAGAATCAGCTACGAATACTCAGTATGTCGATTATTGTGCTTACGCATCACCTACAGCCTATACACATTATGCATCAGATCGTGTCGTTGACTATGATGAATCGAATGCAAGTGATCAAATCGTTGCAACCTATGCTTCTTCTTACAATCTAAGAGTTATGGCGGATATAACAGTGGATCCATCTGCAAATAATACTTATATTGCAGGAGGAAAGGGGACTGTTATTGATCCTTATCTTTTGACGAATGGGGTGAAGCAATCATGAAAAAAGCAAACGGTTTTGTTTTTATGGAGACGATTGTTGTTATCAGCGTTCTTTCTTTGACTCTTCTTTTGCTATTTGGATCATATGCTTATATTTTGAGAAAGGCCAAAGAGCGAAACACTTTTGATACAACCGAAATGATCTATAAAACCTTTTATGTCAAACAAATTATGGATTCACTAAAACCTTCAAGTGATGCAACAGGTAGAAGTGGGGTAAAATACTATATAGATACGCATACGACCAATGGTGAGTGTAAGAAAATGGGAGCTTATAATAGTTATACATGTGATTTTAGTTCGTCTAGTTATACTGGAGACTTACTTCAGATAAAACACGCTTTTGAAGTAGAAAAAATTTATTTGCTGACTCCTCGCGAAGTACTTAATTCTAATCAAAAAGAAGAGTGGCTTTATCTATTTGATGCGACTACAATTGACTATCTTTATAAGTTAGGAAGTGGCTCTGCCTCTCCATTACTCATTGTAAAATATAAAAAGACATATAACCATGATGATGGATCATATGAAGTCCTTCATTCTTCAATAGAGGTGAGTGCATGAATCAATATAAAAGAGGAGTAACAACTATTGAAATATTAGTGAGTATTTGTATTATCGCGATTGTTTTAATACTCCTATTTGGGCTATTAGTCCAAGTTCGCCATGAAGATGAAGACAATGCTGTCCAATCGAATTTTATCTTAAATCAGTCCACTTTCATTCGCCTTCTTGAAGAAGATATCGTGAATTATGGAGTAAAATCAATTAGTCCATGTACTTTAGGAGAGGCTAATATTGCAACGAATACGATTGCAACAGGGTATGAAAATAAGTACCAATGTGTGCGTATTACCTATGCTGCTGATTATATCAAAGATAAAATAGGATATCTTCTTATTTATAACTATTATCGCAGTTATGAGGGAGTTGGGGATAGCTATAAGGGATCTGATAATGCTTGGATGCTTAGCTATATGCGTGGTTCTTACTCAAAATGTGATACGGTGACTAATCGGCCTATCTCTTCTAGTTTTAAAAGCGAAACAGCAACAATGAGAGAGATTCCAAGTGAAGTTATTTTAGATGATGTTCCTTATGTTTTATATACAGCCATGTCAAGTGGAACGAATGCAGCAAGTATGGTTATTCCTGTTCAAAATGATAAAGGGGAACATTATGATATTAATCTATCCTTCACTTTTCAAGGAAATAATCATTTTGCCTGTGACAATTCTAAACCAACGGCTTTAGAATGCAAATGTCTAAGCAGTGATGGTATGTGTAATAAAACATATAACTATAGCAATACATGCACAAATTAAGCGACTTTTATAAAAATGTCGATAAGAAACAGAAGTATCTTTAAAGATACTTTTTATCTGTGTTAGTATACTAAGTCCACCAAAAGAGCAAAGAAGTAAGACGAAATACTCATAGAAGGAGGTAGCCTTATAAAATAGATTTATCTTATTTATACCAGTTGTCACTTCTAAAATACCTGAAAACAAAGTTTTAAAGAAGATGTTTTGGATTGGAAGTAAGTTTGATAAGGTTAAAAAGAAAGTAACTGTTCCTAAAACGTTTAGTAAGATATGGATATTTGTTTCAATAGACTGATTAAGTGAGAATGGATAGTGAATTTCTGGTATATGATTGTGAAAAACATAGTCTTTTCGTCTTAAAAAAATACCAGTAAGAAAATTAGCAGCAACAAGAATAAGGAGAATGCGCAGATTGGATACAGTCAAAATAAACAAAGGATTAAAAAAGATACACATGGAAAGAATGGGAATCATTTCTTCCTTTTCAATGGTATGGGAAGTATATAAATTGTAGATGTTTTTTGCATTGGTAGGTGTTCCTGCAATCAATGAAAGAAAGAATATATAAACACCTGCTGGATGAAGATGAAAGATCTTTTGGTATAAGTTACCAAACCATCGTATAATCAAAGTGCCAATGCCACTAAAAAGTAGCAAATCACTCATGATGAAAGTCGAAAATAATAAGGGGAAAAGGGATTTTGACCATATTTGCAGAGCTTCTAATCCACTTAGTAAGACAACTTCACGATTCATAATAAATAATATAAAAAAGATAAAGATCAATATTTTTCTCATAATTTTCCTATTCTAATGGTATAATTTAAAAGGTGATATATAAATGACTACTACATATTATGAAAGAATAAAGCAATTTATTAAAAAACAAGTACTCCCTCTTTTATTTCTTGTTTTTCTTTTTATTATTTTAACGATGAAACTTCCGTGGAGTGTATATGCTCCAGGTGGACTTATCAATGTAGGAGAGAGATTAACGACAAAAGAAAAAGACAATTATTATCTAACTTATGTAACGTTTATAGAAGGAACGCTTCCCTCTCTTTTATTAGGAACTATCTTTCCTTCGTGGGATATTGTTGCTAATACAGATATAACTTTAGAAGGGGAGGATTTGGAAATTGCCAATAAAAGAGATCGCATATATATGCAAGAAGCCATCAGTAATGCAATTTATGTAGGATATACAAAGGCTTTAGAAAATGCGAATGTAACAAAAGAACATGGCTATATTACATATCTTTTAGAGGAGAGCATCAATGACTTTCAAATAGGAGATGAAATTTTAGAAGTTGATAATAATAGCTATCAAGGTTTAGAAGCTTTGAATGAATATATAGAAACGAAAAAGAAGGGCGAAGAGATTGTTTTTAAAGTAGAACGAGACAAAAAAGAAGTAGAGGTAAAAGCTCAAACAAGTGAAATAAACGGTGAAGTCAAATTGGGTATTGTCATTACTCAAGTAAATGAATATGATCATCATCCTGAGATAACCTATTCTTCTAAAAAAAGCGAATCAGGGGCATCTGGAGGTCTTATGATGAGCCTTTCGATTTACGATGCATTATCGAAAGATAATCTTGCTAGTAATCGTAAAATCAGTGGTACAGGTACTATTTCCAAAGATGGGCAAGTAGGTAAGATAAGTGGCGTAAAATATAAGCTTGCAGGAGCTGTTAGAAAAAAATCTGATGTCTTTATTGTTCCTTCTGAAAATTATGAGGAGGCAGTGAAAGAAAAAGAGAAAAATAACTACAAAATTGAAATCATTAAAGCCACAACTTTTGACCAGGTTTTAGAAGAATTAAGGAAAAAAGATTGAAGAAAATGCGGCAACTTTTAAAAAAATGTGTAAAGACTTGACATGTGTAAAGTAACTTGATATGATGGATATGTAAAATAGAGAAGGGAAGTTTGAAATGGAACAGTTAAATAGAGTATTACAGGAGTTAGGAATTTCCAAAGTCAGATTGGCTAAGTATTTAGGTGTTTCTAGGCAAATGGTCTATAACTATTTAGAATTAGAAAATATTAACAAGTGGCCAAAAGAAAAGAAAATCTTGCTATTAAAGCTATTAGATATTAAAGATGGTCAAGAAGATACTATTTCTAAAATAAAAGTAACGACTGATTATTTATTAGAAGTTGAAAATCGTCTAGCAGAAGGTTTAAAAGAAGTAACTGAAACCGAATTTGTCGATTTTAAAGGGCTTAAAAAGGAAGAACATAATTTAATTAGTGATATCACCTTTTTGATAAAGGAAAAGCTAGTAGAGTCTGAAAATCATGAGGAAAACTTTTATGCCTTACAATCCGTTTATCATATGCTTCAAAGTATGGAATTTATGCCAGAGATCAAGTATCTTCTAGCGTATATTTCTAAGATAGCTGGATTTACTCAACCTAATGTATTCCGTTTTAATGAAGAGAAACAATTTATTTTTGAAGGAGTTATATACTCAGCGTTTAATCTTTTCAACAGTGGAACGGCAACTAAAGCTAATGCAGTAGACTCAAGAAATCGTTTCTTAAATGAAATAGAGTCAAGAAATGAAGAGAAGTTGAGCCGTACACAACAGTTAAATACTGTAAAAGTACAAGCGCTAAGAGAGTTAGGTTATGATGTAATTACGACTGAAAATGCTGCAGAAGTATTTGAAAAAATAGCTGAGATAGAATCAAGAGCCGCATAAGGTTCTTTTTTATTGAGCATAAAAGGGAAAGGGGCGCTATAATATTATGTTAACTTCTATAAAACAAAAAGAAATGATGAGGAGGCGATCTTAAAACATAAGCATCTACAGTTATAATAGACGTGATATTGATGGTTAGGCGTTATGATTCTTTCAATAAGTAGCATTTCATGATAGGAATTGAGTTAAAATGATAAAAAGAAAAAACTTGATTTATTTTGATATATTTTTAAATGTTTAACTCCCCTATTATTTTTGTTTTGAAGAGAAGGGAAGGTTTCATCTTCTAAATAGAATTTTATTATCATTCTAGAGAATAAAAAAAGATGTACAATGAAGAATACAGAATGAATCATAAAAAGGGGCAATAGAATTAATAAGAGGAAGATGAGATGTCTTTAAATTAGATAGAAATAGATTCATCAGTGATTAGATTTCATCTATATAAATAAATATACTTTTAATAAGTGGAGAATGATACATCAAATGATCAAATATATAGAAGTTAACATAATATATATTATCGGAAGTTGCATACTTTTCATAATTAGTCGTATGATTGCCTGCATTTATGATTGATGTATTTAACTATCGTTGAGTAATAACGTTTAAATACAGAAGCATAGTTCGCAGAACATACAAACTGAGTCAACATCACTTCGACATCAATTGGCGAACATTCTTTGTGGTCATCAACGAATTGATAAATATTTGACAACATATCGTTGTCACTTAGCAAGTCGTCGAACGCGCCGAAGAACTTACTACTAAACGACTTACTAACGACTACGTCAGTCAATTCATACTGAATTTTGTCTTCGTCGTCTTTATGTACTAAGTATCTACAGGCTCCCCTAAGTCCCCTAACCCGCTGACAAAGTCGAGTAGGGACCTCGAGTCGTTTACAGATAGACTCAATAGTCCTAGTGTTATCTAAAGAAAGAATAACATGCGTATGCTCTTTCTTCTCTTCTGCCTCAGGCTTATGCGTAATATACGCCCAATTCTTAAAACTCCCCTTTATGTCCTTTAATATCTCTTCGTAGTTATCATCTTCAGGATAAAGCAAGAACATAAAATGTCTATATCTTTTGTCCATAACTTCCTCGGAAGTTGTAGTATTTTTATCCATAAAATTACCCTTTCAAAATCTATACCCAAAATACCCAAAACACCTATAGTCGCAGTAGAGGTGTTTTGCAGGGTTGCGCTACGCGCGTTTCAAGCCCTTGCGACCGCTTGACCCCACCCTCTCATCTTTTTTGAAAAAAAGAAGCAAAAAACTTTTAAATCCTTCGCCAGGAAGGCAACAAAACAAAAAGAAATTGCATTTCATTTTGTTTTTTATACAACATTTTACATCTATTCAATCGCTCGTAAAGTGCTTTCACGGCATATACTCCCCTTTTCAAGGGTCCGTTATTCCATGGTCACTTGACGGCTTAATGCGTCTCTACGTTTTTATTTGCTCGTATGTATCATAACTGTTGGCTACGCAGAGATTACATTTTGAGATAGTCTTCTCCAGAATAGGAGCAACATATTCATTTTCTTCATTACTCCACTTCATTTGTTCAGCATCATAGAAGTCCTTGATAAGAAGTCCGATACCAAAGAAGTTTCTCATATTACAATTGATTTGATATCTGCAGTAACGTCTAAGTGTGATATTAATCTCGAGCCATTCCTGGGCAGTTGTTAAAAATATTATTCTTCGTTTTCTCATCTGTGATAGAAAGTCTAACACATCAGTATTCATCTTAGAAGTCTTTGTTAATGCAGTAAATATCTCATCGTAAACTATAATACAATCGTGCTTATCTCTCAATGCCAGGAGTTCATCGAAACCGTTAAAATAGGTATATTTAATACCTTGAACTGATGAAATATTTGAATAAATTTCTTTATCTTTATTTGCTCGTAAGAACTCAACTACAGAGTAAGTTTTCCCCTGCCCTTGCTTACCACAAAAACAGTAAACACCGAACTTACCTCGAGTCGGTTTAAAGCCTTTACGAAAGAATGTAGGTAGTTTAATGTGAACGTAGCGGTAGTTATATAAAACAACTACTAAGATTATTGCAATTAAAATTAAAATCATAAATAATTTCCTTTCTTTTATGGTCGTAGGCGGTTCGCCCGTCTGGGCTTACACCACCTACTCCTATGGTTTCAATTTGTCGTACCACTTTATTGCTTGTTTAACTGCAGAGACAGTGACTGGGACGGTTAATTTAAAAGTATAATACAAGACGATTAAACTTATGGCCTCACTTGATAGTCCCGTCATGTCTACAATAAAACCGAGTACGTTTGATATCAGGGCAAACATTGAGCCAATTGCAGAAAATGCACTACTTAAATCAGGAAGAGCAGCACTTATAAGTAAATCTATCGGTTTAAGAAGTACCCCTACTAGTCCCATGATTAAGTTCATAATTCCCATTAATAAAGCATTGATCATAAATCAAACACCTCTATTCTATCGCTTTCAGGATCCTTAAAGCCTTTGACCATGGCGAAGATATTAATTGAGACCCAATAAGCAATGACTCCGAAGGTTATCGTTTGATAGATTTTAAGGAATGCACCGAACTTAGAGTAGATAGTTGACATACAAGGAAGTTCTACATCCTGGTTAACAAATGGCATAGGAAGAACAAGAGGTGTACACGATGCAGAACTTATCTGCTTGATGAATTGTAAAGGAAGTGTAATCACATCGGATAAGCCATAATCACTGGAGTCAAAATCATTAAAGAAGCCACTAGCTGCATCACTCGCTCCACTTGTATCTGAGTCTGTTATTTTATCTATTGTTTCTTTATGATTTTTATTAGCATTATCAATCTGTTCCTTGTTTCCATTTTCAATAGCGTCAATCACACTTCCGTTATCAGTAACAGTATTAGATGAAACAGAATCAACAAGGCATACCATATCATTTTCAGTGGAAGACGTAGACCTAGAATTCATGATAATATAACTTGAATATCCAGTTACATTATGACATTCAAACGTTCCACTAGTCTCAGTTAAATTGCCTTGAGCGTATTGTGGTACAAAAGTTAGTGTAGTAGAACAAGAACCAATCAATTCATACGATGACCAATCATTTGATGCACTATTAGTACCATACACATTAACTACGTTAGATAATAAACCATGAGAACGTTGAAAGTAAGCACCAAAAAAGTTATATTTTTTTGATTTATCAAAACCAGTATATCTATATCCAGCGCCATAATAATTAGAATTATTAGGTTTAGAGCAATAACTATCAGTTCCATAATTGGGTACTCTAACTCCACCACCAGAATTAATTCCATTAGATAAAGTAACTTCGTAATCAGGAGAGAGTCTTTCAGCATGTACATCAATTGAGAATAATAAAACTAAAAAAATGGTCGAGAACGTTACAATATACTTCATCATAATCCACCCCTTTTAAACAGTTTTGAAAATATCTTAATTGGAAGTAATACACAGAAGATTGACATTATCGCAAAAATAGTAAGTATACTATCGAAGTCGTTGCGATAATAAAAGTCATCAGTAAGTTCGCTATCAGGAAGGCATACAGGTAGAGTCGTATAACTGTTAAATTGTTGCGTGCCGTCCTTGTAGATATAATTCGATTTGATGTAATAATCTCGATACTCAATAGTGATAGTATTATTATAGCTAGGATTGTAAGGTTTGACTTTATAAGCCCTAATAGTGTTACTGTCAATGATGTTGTAGCACTTGTAGGATAAATCAGGTACATAAATCACTTCTTGTCAAAGATAAGAAAACCTATACAATCGAAGAGTACATAAAGAGCGACAAGTGGAACTATCAATCCACATAGTTGCTCAAGTAATTTTAAACTAATTTCAAACATATCTTTTTTCCTTTCTATAAAAATAAAAGAGACTTGATAGTCCCTTTAGTTGGACTAAACTCCAACTTTACCCTTAGAGGCACCTTTAACGGCTTTTCTAAGAACTTTATATCCAAAACTAAATCCAATCATTATTACGATAAATGGGAAAATTTTTGATACTGTTCCAAAAAGCAAATCTGCAGTAACTCCTGAGGTTAACTGTGTAACAATTCCCTCCATACCATTTGCACTAGTATCTGCTAACAATGTAAGCATCTAGCATACCACCTTTCTATTTCATATTTTCTAAAAAAGAGATTAACCTCTTTATTAGTCTTTTCTTGAGTCGTTCTTTCTTAATAATAAAGTCACACTCTATCACAAGAACAACAACATGTCCGTATTGATTTTTAGAACCTTCTTTATAAGATTGATAAAAACCTCGTACTATTTTATAATAGTACTTATTTAATTTTGGATTGTACCATATTACAATCTTATTGTTTATTTGCAAGCGCACGAATAAGTTCTACTTCTGCTTGTTCTAAAAATACGGTCTTCTTATACGTAGGTGTAAGATTGACTTCTAAACATACATACTTATTTCCTTTTTGTGAAGTCTTTTCTACAATTTCAACTTTCATTACTTCCTACTCCTTTCTATTGTGTACACAAGAATTAATTATTGTATACAATTACATATTATCATACACAAGTGTGCATTTCAATGCATAAAAAAACATTATACAATAAATGTGTACAAAAGGAGATATATTATGGACAATGTAACAATAACATTTAGAACAAAAGAAGAAACAAAAAAACAACTAGACAATATTGCATTAAATCAAAACAGAACATTAAGTAATCTAATAGAAACGATTATTTTAATGTATCTAGATAATTATGAAGAAATCATGGGTGACGACGACTCAAATGGGCTAACTAAAATGGGAGAAGTTGTGTGGCCTCTTCCAAAATAAAAAAGACGCTGAGAATGGCTAAAAATGCCCTCTAGGCGTCTTTTAATTTACTATATATTATCGGAAGTTCGATGTTTTTCTTTTATAGATGGATAGTTCTTCATTTATTCATATACTCTATCTATGTATACTGTCTCTTATTTGAATATAACTTATCAAAATAAATTTATAAAATTTAATTGATGAAATAATGACTTGCTTATTTACTATCTATTTTTGATATTATAATAATAGCCAATGATTAACCATTGGCTATTCTATTTATCTGATAAATCTTATTAATCTCTTTTCTAATAGTGTTTATATAGATAAGTCTTCTTTTATTCCCCCCCTTCCCCTTTTTTTGTCTATAGTAAATAGGGGAGTCTTAGACGAAAAAAAGAGAGTAGCCACTCACTAAATTTTTAAAGTAATGATAATATAGACAACAGAAAGTAATACACCAAGTAGGAAGGATTTTTTGCAGTCAAGTTTCAATGATTCTTTATAAATTGTATTAATGCTTAAAGTAATCATAATTCCAGCAACAAATATTAAAATTATACTTATTGTAATATCATTAATATAATTTTTTAAAAAGATATACGCTACTAGGGCACCTAATGGCTCTGCAAGACTCGAAAGAAAAGCTGCCCCTACTCCCTTCTTCTTTGAGTGTGTTGACTCACTTAATGGAACGGCAATACAAATTCCCTCGGGAATATTGTGACACATTATAGCTATACTGAGTTTTAGTCCTAATGCAGGATTATAAAGAGAACTCATAAAAGTGGCGATTCCTTCTGGAAAGTTGTGTAACATGAGACTAAAAAGAGAGAGTATGCCTATTTTATATAAACTACTCTCCCCTTTTATTTTCTTGTCAATTAAGTGAATAAGAAAAACACCTAAAAAGAAAGATAATCCCACAATAAATAAGCCTTTAATAAGTGAATAATGAGTCATAATGGTAAGAACACTAGAAGGCAACAAATCAAGAACTGAAATAAGAATCATAATAGAACCAGAGAAAGCAAGAATCAAACTCATCGTCGATTTTTTATTTATATTAGGAACAAATGCCAATAAGGATCCAATGATCGTTCCAAATCCAGCAATTGTACTAATCATTAAGGGTATTAATATTGTTTTCATACTACATCTTATGATATGTTACAAAAAAAAGAATAAAATTCTTTGTTTTATTCTTTTATTTTAAAATGAATTCTTTAGTTTGTTCTTTACTAATGGCATAGTCATAAGAAATTAAAGCTTCATAGAAAAGACTTAACATCTCATAGGTGCCCTCTTCTTCTTTCTCTCTTACTTTTTCTGTTATGCTCTTGTAGATTGCCTGATAATCACTTGCACCATAGTGGAGTCCCGCACTATCATAGTTTTGAATGGAATCTTCGCTTAATTGTAAGTCTAGATAATGCAAATTATCTAAAGATGCATTTTCCGCCATTTCTTTTAAAGTCAGATTAAACTGATCAATTCCTTTATTACTTACTGAAGATGCTCTCTTATCTTTTACAGGGCCAACAGAAACAATATAGATAGAATGATTAGCCCACTCATTTACTGCTAATTCTTCAAATTTACTAAAATATGTATCGGCATCGACGTAAGTATAGTCATTGACTCCTAACCAAATGATAATGTTAGTAGACTTATTCTCTTCTGTTTTTGTTTTTACAGCTTCTATAGCCCCCTCTAAGGCATTTGTATTGCTAGAAGAAAATTTACCTTTTCCTGTGAACCAATGATAGCCATATCCAATTCCATATATAGAATTATCTTCATTGATAACACCACTTAAAAGCATTCCTTTTGTTCTTGAATCTCCTATGAATAGATAATCTTTTAATTGAATTTCACTTCCCTGTAAAACGGCGTATAAGGTTTCCTCTGTAATTTCTGGGTGAGATAATACAATGTTTTCTAAATCTTTTCTATATTCTTCATCACTTGTAACAATACTTATAAGTTCTTGATTAGTGAGATTATGGTTGGCCATTTTCTTTTGAATTTCAGAAACAAGTTCACTATTTGTGTCGGGAATTTCTTCTATATATCTCATAGATTCTATAGCAATATCCGATAATGAATTTACTGCTAGTTCAACTTCTTCTTCATTAACTGTAGTTATCTCTTCTTCAGAATAGTCGCTTTCGCTTCTAGTATTATTCTTACTGTTTTTTTCTAAAAAGACGGCTAATGCAGGTGATACAGAAAGAGAAAAAACGAGTCCCAGGCAAAGGGTGTGTGCTGCAATATTGCGTTTTTTTGAATACATCGTTTCAATAAATGTGCGATTGTTTTTCTTATTTGTATTTTCTATTTCTAAAGATTCTTCATTTTGTTCCATAAAATCCCCTCATTCCGATTGCTTATCCTACCATAAACACAGCATTTTGTAAAGTAAAATAAAAAGAAGAAACTTTAGAATTTTCTTCTTAATCGATATAAAATATAGAGCAAAATGACGATACCCAAAATAGTGAAAAGAGACTTATTATAATCTATTTCTTTCTCCTCTTTTTTGTTCCTTCCTTCTTCACTCTGCGTTGTCAATTGAGAAGTTGAAAGATTAGAAGAAACGCCAGTAGAATGAGTAGGATTTGTACTATTCCCGTTTTGCTCCGTTTTAGCGGTCGTACTCTCTCCTGTTACAGGCTGATAGATCGTATTTGTCGCTGTCTCTGTTCCTTTAGTCGTTGTTTTATAAGTATGATTTGTCTTCTTGGTAGTTGCTGATGAGGGTTTAGTCGTTGTAAGACTTTGTTTTTTTGTCGTAGTCGTTTTGATATTTTTTGAAGCCTGTAAATAACCGTTAATCTTTTGATAATCAAAGGTATACGTTTTACTTTTGTTTGTTTGATAATCACTTGCAGAAAGAGGGAGTTTTTGATCATATAGCTTAGAAATACCCTTTAAAAACTGATTGCCAGTTAAATCAATACGATAAAACTTTCCTTCAAGTTTTACAATATTATAAGTATGGCTTGAATAATACAACTGTTTATCGACATCTACAGTTTGAAGATCATCTACAATATAAGATTCAATTCCCATCTTATCCATTAAATAGGAAAAGGCAATAGAATATCCAATACATACACTTTTTCTTCCAATAAATACATCATAAATTGATGTATTACTAGCAAGTAAATCATTATAAAAGCCATTATCTGTTAAATAAGTCGTTGTTTTTGTTATATATGTATATGCGGCCAAAATCTTTTGATAATCACTGCCATCTCCTTGCATCAATGGAAGAATTTTCCTTATAAAATCATCTACAACAGCAAGTTCATTCCCTGTAATACGAATATTAAAAGTGTCAATCATGAATTCCCCTTTTTCTTTATAGTTTTTTAGGCCAATTGCGAATCGTGTGGGTTCAAGTTTACCTTTTATTCTATAAGAATAATAATTCTGATAAGGAGAAGTTAATCCATAATTTTGCATATAGTAAGATTCTACTTCGTCAAAGTCTATATTTTCATAAGGTGAAAAACAGAAGTAAAATTGTCCAATTCTATAGTTTTGATAGATGGAATCAAAGGCACTTTTAAATTCCTTTGTCGTATGTACTCGGAAAGCAGAACTTCCATAATCTTTTGCTAATTGATCTGCTTTTTCACTAGCAAAACCTTTTTGAAAGGTTGAATAATCCACTTCTTTTCCTTGATAGTAATATCCATCCCCTATTTCAAGATAATTCGTTAACCCGTAATTTGTAATCGCATCTTTATAAGAGATGGTATGCCCTGTATCTGCATCCTTTAAAGTTAAAATACGGCTTCCTTTTGTTCCGCTAATTTGCATTTTTAATCCATAAGAATAACTGGGGTTTATTGAAACAAAAGCACACATTCCAATAAAAAAAAGAATAAATAAAGGGAGAAGTCTCTTTCTTAGTTTCATATTGCACCTATTTTCTTAAATAAATATAGCATATTTATCATATTAATTCAATAATTGCCCATAATAAAAAGGGAGGTAAGAATATGAAAACAAATAAAACAAAAAGAACGAATGCTCATAAGACAAATAGAACAAATAATAGTTCCAATTGTTCAAATAGCAGAACAAACCGTTCTAAAACAAACCAATCTTCAAGTGAAGAATAAAAAAAACGGCAGATAATGATTCATTTATCTGCTTTTTATTTGCGAGGAAAATACTCTTCATAGTCTTTTTTTAACTTTTGATTGGTTAAATGCGTATAGACATTAGTCGTAGAGATATCACAATGCCCAAGTAGTTCTTGGATAATTCTTAGATCTGCTCCGTTTTCTAGTAGATGAGTGGCAAAAGTATGTCGCAATGTATGGGGACTAACATTCTTTTGAATACCCTTTTTAAGACATTCATTCTTGATCATTTTAAATACACCTTGTCTTGTCATCATTTCACCATGATTATTTAAGAAAAGATAGCTATTCACCGTTTTCTTTATTAAAAGAGGACGATATTCTTCTAAATATGTGGTTAAAGCATCAAGAGCGCCTTGATAAATTGGGACAATTCTCTCTTTACTCCCCTTCCCCATAACGCGAACAATCGCTTCCTCTGCATCAATATTTTTAAATTCTAAGGAAATGATCTCACTGATCCGTAGTCCTGTTGCATACATGAGTTCTAAGATTGCCTTATTACGCGCATCAAAAGGGGTATTAATTTCGATATCTAAAAGAAGAGTCACTTCTTCCTCTGTTAAATAGACTGGTAGATGAGTTCCTAATTTTGGCATTTTTATCGCATCACAGGGATTATAAGAGATACTCCCTATACGCAAATAATACTTATAAAAAGATTTAAACGTTGAAATAGCATGAGAAATAGAAGCAGGAGTTAATCCTTCAAGTGTATGAATATAGTTTTCGATTTCCTTTATTGAAAGATGGAGTAAGTCTTTTTTTGGATAATAACTAACTAGTTTTGCTAAATCACTTTCATAGGAGACAATCGTATTATTAGAGTAGTTTAAATCAAGTTCTAAATAAGATAAAAATTCAGCTATATAATTTTCATTCAAACTTATCACACCCTTCTAAAGACATTATAACATGATGTCAAGAAAGCATTCAATAATTCCCCTTTCACTTATCTCATGATATAATACTTTTAGAGGGTGATACTTTTGGAACTACTTGCAGATAAATTACGTCCTAAATGTTTAAATGACGTCATTGGTCAAACACATTTAATTGGAAAAGATCAAATTCTTTCAAATTTAATCGCGAATAAGAAGTTATTTAGCATGGTTTTGTATGGGAATCCAGGAATTGGAAAGACAAGTATTGCCTATGCCTTAGTAAATGAGTTAGGATGCAAATTTCGTATGCTTAATGCTGTGATTAATAACAAAAGTGATTTTGATGTTGTCATTGAAGAAGCCAAAATGTATGGAGAACTCGTTTTAATTATTGATGAAATTCATCGTATGAATAAAGATAAACAAGATCTCTTACTCCCCTACATTGAAAATGGTTTAATTATCTTTATTGGTCTTACAACCTCCAATCCTTATTACAAGATAAACCCTGCGATACGAAGTCGATGTCAAATCTTTGAACTTCACAATTTATCACAAGAAGAGTTAAAGGAAGGTATAAAAAAAGCAAGTAAACACTTACCACATATAAAACTTGATAAGAGCGCCTTGGAATCTATTGCTACTCTTTCATCTGGAGATTTCAGAAATGCGCTAAATCTTTTGGAAATGGCCTATTACTCTACGAAAGATTTTCATGTTACGACGGAGGTTATTAAAAAAACCAATACAAAACCTATTGTCTATGGAGATAAAAATGACTCAGGGCATTATGATTTAATTAGTGCTTTTCAGAAAAGCATTCGAGGATCGGATGTCAATGCAGCACTTTACTATTTAGGGAGATTGATTGTGATTGGCGATTTAGACATTATATATAGAAGAATGACAGTTATTGCCTATGAAGATATAGGCCTTGCAAATCCAGGAATGGGGCCTAAAGTTAGAGCAGCCATTGAAGCTTCTGAAATGTTAGGCCTTCCAGAAGCGCGGATTCCCTTAGCTGTTGTAGTAACAGAACTTGCACAATCCCCAAAATCTAATTCTGCTTATACTGCATTAGATGCGGCAATTGAAGACATTGAATCTGGAGAAGGTGGTGAAGTTCCAGCATGGATTAAAACATCATCCCCACTTTACAAATACCCCCATAATTATCCAAAACATTGGGTAAAACAACAATACTTACCAGAAAGGTTAAAAGACCGAAAATATTATAAACCTGCCCCAAATAAATATGAAATGAATTTGGTCGCAATAAATGAGGAGATGAAAAAATAATGAATATAACGATAATTGGAACAGGAGTCTATGGGATTTCTATGGCTATGGCCTTATCCCTAAACAAGAAAAACAAGATTATTATGTGGAGTGAATCAGAGGAATCAAAAAAACAAATTGAAGCTAGTCGATCTGCCTTTGCACCTTTAGGAGGAAAAAGCATTCCTGATTGTATTACTTTTACGACGTCTTATGAAGAAGCTTTAAAAAATGCAGAACTAGTCTTTGTTATGAGTGCCGCAAAATTTGTTGGCAGTGTTTGTAAAGGAATGATGCCTTATATCCATGATAAGATGCATTTTATTATTGGTTCTAAAGGAATTGAGCAAGAATCATGCCGTTTTGTTCATGAGGTTTTTTTAAGCTTTATTGAGACAAAAAGATTAGCGGTTATATCAGGGCCCTCTTTTGCAATCGATATCGCTAATTTAGAGCCTATTGGTCTTTCTATTGCTACAAAGTCCCGAGACACATTAAATATGGCTTTAAAGGCCTATAAAAGTACAAATATTAAATTAAGAGAGTCAAAAGATTTAATTGGGGTTGAATTATGTGGATCAATTAAAAATGTAATTGCTGTTGCTGCAGGTATTTTAGAGGGTTTGGGGTATACTGAATCTACTAGAAGTTTTCTTATCACAGAGTCTCTTCATGATATGAAAGAACTAATTGATGGTTTAGGTGGGAATAAAAAGACTATTCTCTCTTTTGCAGGAGTTGGCGACTTACTATTAACGGCAACGAGTACAAAATCGCGTAATTATAGCTATGGTGTATATCTTGGGAAAAAGAACTTCAAAGAAGCTAAAAATTTTTTAGAAAATACCACAGTAGAAGGCTTTTATACATTAAAGAGTATATATACTCTACTTAGACGTAAAAAGATAAAAATGCCTGTCATTGATTTGATATATAATATTGTAATGAATGATGATGATCCAAATAAGTTATCAGAATTTCTCATGAAAAAATAGTTTCTAATGAAACTATTTTTTATTATAATGATATTTTTTTATCTCAGTTGTACCATCAAATTCTTCAAGATGTTGCTCTTGCAAATATTGCATCAAAACATGTTCTAATTTCATAACATGTTCCCTACCTTACAGCAATATAATGTCTTTTTTTTACTTCTAAACTATCCTCTGGAATTAGAAGATTTGTCGCTTCAGGATGCGATAAAACATACCTTTCGATATCTTCTTTTAATAAAGTTCTTTCTTTCTCTTCTAAATGCAAGAGCCAATCATTTGCATTTCCATAACGTATCATTTGTAAATATTCTATAAAGTAGTCTCTGCGTCTTAGCAATTGCTCAATAGAAATCTCTTCTCTTCTCTCTTCTAAAGAGAGAAAAGCTAAATAGGCATTTGCTATATTCTCTTTATCTTCATCACTTAGTAAATCAATTTTTTCTAACGGAATATCTAAATGAATAGATAACCCCTCAATATCTAAGGAAGTATATTCATTTATTTCAAATAGTATTTCATCAAGAATTGCATATTTTTTATGATAGCTCTCCTTTATTTCTCTGCCAAGTTCAATATAAACTTTCTTTTTTAATAGATGCATCTCTAACTCTCCTTATCTACGTATTATAAAAGAATACTTTCTTCAAGTCAATGAAATTTTAAGATATCTTGTATGATAAATGAAACCGTCAAAAGGCCAGCTACACTTGGAACTAAATTATTACTTCCAAGAGATTCTGTTTTCAAAGGTAGTTCTCTAGAAGAAACGACATGAATCTTTTTATTAAGAGCAGCACTCTTTACCTTTTTTCTAAGTATTCTTGCTAAAGGATCGTTCGCTGTTTTTTCAAGTGTAGTAATTTCTAACTTTGTTGGATCCATTTTTTTAGCTGTTCCCATGCAAGAGATTAAGGTATATGAATAATGTATTGTCTTTTCCATTAAGAGAAATTTTACAGAGATATCATCACACGCATCAATCACATAATCAAACCCCATATTTAATATGTCCTCGATGTTTTCATTCGTTATCTTCTTTTCTATTCCATCAATTTCTATCGTTGGATTAATTCTCTTTGCTCTTAAAAGGCTTTCGATTACTTTTGAATGCCCAATATTAGTCGAATCCGTCATCAACTGACGATTGACATTTGAAAGTTCGATCTTATCATAATCCACGACTGTTACCTTCATAAAACCATTTCGCACTAAAGCTTCTAAGGCATAAGAGCCAACACCACCTAGCCCTATAAGCAATACTTTCTTCTCTTGAATTATTTCAAAGACTTCTTCTCCTACTAAGGATATCATACGTTCAAACATCTTTTTTCCTACTTTCTTTTCCATAAAAAAAGGCCTAAGAGAAGTCGCGTGATAAAGCCCGCTCGCACGAGGTGGGCATCACATGACTCGTTTTAGGATCCCTAGTCAATGACAAGGTCTTCAACACCACAAGCCAATTAGATTCCCAAGTATCACAATTAGTCGGTTTTATAATTTAAACCTCTCTTAGGTAATTTAACTATAACATAATTCATTTTAAGAGTAAATACTTTGTCTATGATTTGACATTAAAAACGATCTAAGAAATTTATTCGTTCTTCTCCATCATAATATTCCAATATAGTATTTAAATTGACATTTCTACTCGAAGCAAAAATGTTTTTATCGACATCTTCATAGGTTTCTTTTAACTTTTCTATGAGTTCCTTCATTTCTCTTCGTTTACTATCTATCTTCTTTTTCGTTATCTTACAAGCACAGTCGATAAATTCAAGTTCGTTATAGACAACCCATTTTTTTATGTCTTTTTCCCTCACTAAGTAAAGAGGACGAATAAGCGTCATTTCTTCGTAATGATCACTCTTTAATTTAGGTAACATTGAACCATATTGACCAGCATAAAGCATATTGAGCATAATGGTTTCAATCACATCATCAAAGTGATGACCTAAAGCAATTTTATTACATCCAAGGTCTTGCGCCTTATGATAAAGGGTTCCCCTACGCTTCCTTGCACAGACATAACATGGATTTTTTTCTTCTTCAATACTTTCAAAAATGGGAACATCAAATATTTGTAAAGGCAAATGCAATAGTTCTGCATTTTCTTTGATTTTTTGCAAATGCTGTTTTTGATACCCTGGATTCATACAGATATAAGAAAGAGAAAATTTTACTTTATAATGTCTTTGGATTTCTCTTAATACACAGGCTAAAAGAAAAGAATCTTTTCCTCCACTAATACAGATGGCAATATGATCTCCTTCATGAATCAACTCATATTCATCTATCGCTTTAATGGTTTTTTTCCAAATACTCTTACGATACGTCTTAATCAGGGTTTTGCCAATCTCTTTTTCTTCTTTCATATACATCTCCTAATGTTTTCCTGCACTTATCTCTTTTAAGTATGCTTTTGCCTTTTCTCCTCCTTTTTTCTTGATAAACTGATCAAAGTTTTCATAGTTATATAAAGAATTTAAAGCTCTTTCCAACATAACAGGTGATACACTCTTCCATAAATCAACGACTCCTTCATAAAGAGAAATAGCATCATCAGCATTCCATTTTTCCTCTACAAAATCAAAAGTTGACTCTTTATGGTATGAGCATTTTTCATCTTCTAAAACAAGATGAAACCCATTTTCTGGATTCTTCATACCGAATCGTAAACTTGCAAATAGACGTTCTTTTTCCTCTTTTGGATCGATTTCAAATAAAAGACAAACTCGCTCAATACCATCTTCTACCATGCGAAAGAATTCTTTTCCGATTACAAAAGGACCTTGTTCTCTACCACCAAATAAAAAACCTAGTTCATCGCGAAACAAAAGATAATCAAAGAACTCTTTTCCTCTAATGTGGCCTAAAGCTAAACCAGATATCTTTTCTGCTTGTTGCATCGTATATCCCTTTTCCATTATTCTATTTCTATTTTGAATATTTTGTTTTGCAGAGAAAACAGCAAGTGTAAAAGGTTGTTCTTCTCCTAGTAGCAATAAGATTTGTTCTAAAAAATTCTCTCCAGAACGAGCAAATCTTGCAATTTGGTAAATCGTTTCTTCTAATTCAAAATCATAAGTAGTACCCATATTTAATCCTTCTAAATGGTCTTGATAATAACGAGTAGCAATAAAACGAACGGCGTCCTCATCTTGATCATGTAAAGGAATTACATATTTTAATATTTCATAAACATAGTCTTTACAGTTTTCATTTTCTTCTACGAAAGCCGTCCACTCTTCACGCATTTCTTCGGACAAGTAAGTCTCTCCTGCTTTCATAAACCATTGTTGATCATTTTTTTCCATTTGTCTCTTCCTCCCCGAATTTTTATTATAAAAGATTTTTTCTTTTTATGCAAGGAAAAACACCCGAAGGTGTCTTATGCTTTCCAACGCTCTACAACATTACAGTTTGATGAATATGGTGCAGGATTTGGCATATCCATTTTAATAATAACAGGAATCTTAAATGCAGATCCAAAAGCTACCATAGTTCCGCTTTGTAAACTCGTTAATTTTTCAATGATGTCTCCAGAAATATTAGGTAACATCTTATTGATATAATCTAAATCTCTAGGGTGTGTCATTTTTAAGATACAGAAATTACTCATCTGTGCTACCACGGTTTCCGATATTTCCACAGGTCTTTGACTTACTAAGTCGAGCATTACACCATATTTACGACCTTCTTTAGCAATACGCTCAAAGATATTATACCCTAGTAAGAATTGATCATTATCTTTTACGACATAGCGGTGTGCTTCTTCTATGAAAAGATGAAAGGGAATCGCTGCTCTTTCTTTTCGCGATTTGGCGAAGTCAAAAATCATTTTAGAGAATATTTTTACAATAGTTTTTGCTAAGTTGTCATCGACATCTTCTAAGTTAATATTGACAATTTGGCTTCGTTTATTATTAAAGACAATAAGTGAAGAGATATAATTTTCAAGTGTAATATAACTTGGAATATCGAAAAATCTTCTATTGGCTGAATTATTAAGTGCGTGTAAACGAACTTGCATAATAACCGCGTTATCTTGCATGATACGGTTATTTAAAAATCCATCCCCGATTAAAGTAAAGGAAAGAGCTTTTTCTAAGTCGTTTAATGTATAATAAGCCGTTTTCGGTACTTCAATTCTCTGTTCTAATTCATCATCGATAAATTTTAATAGATATTCATTTAATAAAACAGATTCTCCAAATTCTCCATTACGATCAATACCAAAACATTCAGAAAATTTACGCGTATAGCCAATTCCTTGAATATCTGTATCTACATTAAACTCTGGTGTGGAACAATCCGTGATAATGGTAAAGATATCATTTTTCTTTCCAGCAGCATTCTGATTAGAAAATAATACAGACATAATGGCTTTCGCAATCAAATGATTTTTAAGTTTTTGAGTCTCTTCATCCTCTTTTGAGAATAATTTTACAAGTTTTAACATTCTCTCAATAATTGTATATTGATGATGATTATCAGCCTGTAATAATAGACAAATATCATCAATTGTCAAAAGAAAAACAGGAATCTTTAAAAGTACATCAGTGTCATCTTGAGGATTTGATGTAATAAATTTATATTGGTAATTGGGATTAAATTGATTTAACACTTTTAAGGCGCTTTTATATTCTCCATAAGCATCAAAGATAAAGAGATTTGCATTAAAAGATAAAAAGTTTTTATTTAAGAAGATATTTTGAATGATTCTTGCTACTGTACATGACTTACCAGAACCTGTATTTCCTAAAATAGATAAATGTTGTGAAAATAATTCATTGATATCCACATAAACTCTTTTATCTGGATAGACAGCCGATACACCCATATACATACTTCCTGGTTTATTATCGCCTAAAAGAACACTTAACTCTTCATCATTGATTACACGTACTTTACTGTCAAGCGTTGGCTTTTTTATGGTACCTGCAATAAAACGAGTTCCCTCAAATTGTCCCATATAGTCAATATAAGCAACATCATTATCGACTTTTTTTACTTCTCCTAATAAACGATCTTCATTGCTTTCAAAAATAACGTGCATATTCATCAAATTTGGAACCGCCATATTTTCTTTTATAATTTCCACACTGGCCGTTACTCCATCGATATTTCTTATCTTTCCAAACATTTTAACCAACCTCATTTTCCTATTCTTTATTATAACACATTTTTTTATTCACTAAACAATATTTATAAAGGCAAAATCCGCATTTGTAAACTCTGGTATATTTTTTCCAATATAGAGGGTAAGTAAGAGATCGCCTTCTTTTACAATATCTCCAACATTCACATGGACATACAAGCCAACACTATAGTCAATTTTATCTTCTAAAGTAAGCTTGGAAGCTCCTAACTTTGCTGCGATTTTAGCAGCCCCTAGTGCATCTATAGATTCAACTTTTCCATCATATTTTGCTTTTACGGCAATTGTTTTATCAGAGATAACAAGTTTTCCTAATTCTCCTCCCTGTCTTGCCACAAATTCATAAAAGCATTTCAAGGCACTACCATCCTCAATTTTGGCAATGGTTTGCCTTTTTGCCTCTTCTAAAGAGATTCCCTTTGCCATAGAAAGAAGATGGGCGGCAATATCAATTGATTCATGATATAAGGCACATTCCTTCCCATGTAAAACATTAATAGCCTCAGCAACTTCTAAGGCATTGCCAATCGCATTCGATAGTGGTTTGCTCATATCACTAATTACTGTTTTTACATTGCGTTTATATGCTTCTCCTATTGCAATGACCCATTTGCTTAACATTTTGGCATCTTCTTGAGTTTTTATTAGGGCCCCACTGCCTAATTTTATATCAATTAAGATATTTTTAGCTCCAGCAGCAATCTTTTTAGACATTATACTTGAAGCAATTAAGGGAATAGATTCAGTTGTTCCTGTTACATCTCTCAATGCATAAATGACTTTATCTAACGGAACTAAGTTATCTTTTTGAGAAGAGATAGCAAAACCTAAAGAACTTACTTGCTCAAAAAAATCCTCTTCATTTAGGGAAACATTAAATCCAGGAATACTTTCAAGTTTATCGATTGTGCCTCCCGTATACCCAAGCCCTCTGCCACTCATCTTGGCCATATGGAGTCCAAGGCTTGCTATTAAAGGCCCTACAATCAAAGTCGTGGTATCACCAACGCCTCCTGTTGAATGTTTATCTACAATTTCTGCCCCTTCGTGGCTCCATTCATAAGTATCCCCGCTCTTGATAAAAACGTCAGTCAAAGAAAGAGTCTCTGACATGTTCATTCCATTAATTGTTATGGCCATTAAAAGGGCACTCATTTGATAATCGGGAATCTCTTCATTTAAATAACCTTCAAAAGCAAACTTAATTTCATCATAGGAAAGACTTCCACTATTCTTTTTTCTCAAAATAATATCTTGCATATTCATTTGCTTTCACCTACTAGGATCAGTATATCAAAAAAAGGACTATTATTGAAGCCCTTTTCTATACTTTTACTATTCCTCTAGGCAACTTTTCTGTATACCCTTTCAGCCTCTCTTAATAATCTTTGATTTCTTTCATGAAAATATAGGAGGTAATCCTTATATTTTTCAAGTTCCAAACGATAGTGTTGAACTAAGCGACTTGTTGATTCTAATGGCAAACTCTCTTTTAAAGGAAGTGGCTCTAATCCAATCAAGTAATTGGCAAAATAACGAAGATCACTCTCATTTCCTACAAAGTATTTTTCTTTAGGTCCTTTTAAGCAATCTGAATTGTTGTATTCTAAACACCAACCCATCTCAGCATCAAAATAATGTGTCTTATCTCGCCACTCTATTTGCGTAATCATATGTGGAATCGGATTTTCTAAGTCATCTTGATAACTTCCTATATAAACGGCGGCGTTTTCATAATGTTGGCTTAAAATTTCAGCAAACAAAGCATTTTTGTGTCGACAAACACCATGATTATTTAAAGCCCCTACACTCATAAGACCACTATTAGCATTTAAAAGATACTCACGTTTTTTAGATAATTGGTAATGAAAGTAGCCATTTTTCATTAAATAAGTATATAGGGCAAAATCTGCATATGGATTTTGATAACCAATGGAATTTTCCAATTTTAAAAATTCCTCAATAATCTCATCCTTAATTTCATTTAAGTATTCTTCTTCCATAGAAAGTGTACTATACTTTCTTTCTACAATTTTTTGTATTTTAGCAGTATCAACCCTACTATCCATAAAACCCCTCTTTTCAAGTTGCATATTGTAGCACAAAATACAAATATTTGCAAGAAAAGTTGCTAGGAGTATTATTTGATTTTTATTTTTTTGTCGAAGTATTGCGTATAAAAACATTCTTTTTCTATTTCATCTTTATAAATGAAATTGGCAAACTCTATCGCTTTTCTTTCGTCTATTTTTACGGAGTTCTCTAAATGATTAGCATCATATACAATTTCATTAAATAGATAATTGATATATTCACGATCATAGGTTTTATTCTTAATACAAGTTAAAAACGAGGAGAAGAAGACAATATAATTCATCCATAAATAGAAATGATCTGTACCGTTAGGAGTTCTAAATTCAATTGCTTTAATGGAATCTTTTTTGTTTTTAGTTAAAGTCTTCAAAGATACTCCCAAAAATTTATTATTGATTAATATTTCGTCCACCCTTGTTAACCTATCTTTAATTAATAGTGGAAAGGCACATATATCTACAATTGACCTTAACTTATCGTCAACTCCTGTAGAAAAACGATATATTATATCTTGGTAGACATAAAACATTTTCAACAAAGGAACAATACTAGATTGCATCTCTTCAGAAACACTAAAGTTAAGCTGCAAGCTAGCATGTTCAAATGTCGGTTTAAGAAAAGATAGAGTCTTAGCAATCTTTTTAAGTTTTATAATCGGTTCTTTATTATTTGGTAATACAGGGGATGACAATTCTAATCCACAATTCATTAAGCTACGATCAGTTCCAATCGTCCATTCTTCATTTACTTTATGCTCAAATAACCTCTTTCCTAAGTCAAAAGAAATGTTTTCTGCTTCTATTTCTAATCCGTAAGGAATATAAATCCTTTTGTCAATAACCTTACGATTTAAAATCGAATTATTAGAATCCATAATTATCCCCTTCTTTAGAAAGTCTATATTAACACTTTATAAAACAAAAAGCAAAAAGACGATTATTCGCCTTTTTGTTTTTTTAATAAGTCTCGTATCTCTTCAAGCAATACTTCTTCATTACTTTTCCTTTTGGGTTCTTCCTTTTTTTCTGGTTTCTTTCCTAAATGCTCTAATATATTCATGCTCTTTACAAGGACAAAGATGACAAAAGCCATAATGACGAAATTAATCACATCTGTAATAAAAGCTCCATAAGTTAAATAAAGATTTCCTATATGTAAAGTATATTGATTGAAATTGGCTTCCGTTAAACAGCCTAAAACAGGTGAAATAATATTTGTCGTAAAAGAATTTACAAGTCCTTGAAATGATGCTCCAATTAAAACACCCACTGCTAAATCCATGACATTTCCTTTTAATACAAAGGACTTAAATTCGCCTAAAAATTTACTTCCCTTTTCTCTAGCTTTTTCTAATTCTTTAGAATTTCCTTTTTTTTGCATTCTTTTAATCCTCTAAAACAGCTTTGATTCTACGAACACCTGCAGAGGAAGCTTCTTCTTTCTTGATTCTAAAATGCCCTAGCTCACTTGTGTTATTGACATGAGGCCCTCCACAAAGCTCTTTTGAAATTCCATCACCAATCGTATAAACAGTTACTCGATCAGGGTATTTTTCAATAAATTCACACTCTGCTCCAGAGGCAATGGCTTCGCTTTTATCCATTTCTTCTACACGAACAGGAAGAGCTGCTGAAATCCATTCATTCACTAGTTTTTCCGTTTTTTGTTTCTCTTCATCACTCAATTTATGATCGCATGAGAAGTCAAATCGCATTCTTTCCTCTGTTATATTTGACCCTTTTTGATGGACATCAGGCCCTACAACAACTTTTAATGCGGCATTTAAAAGATGAGTTGCAGTATGGTATTTCGTCTCGACTTCGGAATTTCCTGCAAGTCCTCCTTTAAACTTCCCACTTGATGCGGTTCTTGATAGTTCTTGATGTGCCTTAAACTTTTCTTTAAATCCTAAAGTATCTACTGTTATTCCCTTTTCCAAAGCGAGTTCTTCTGTCAATTCAATAGGGAATCCATAAGTATCGTATAATTTAAAAGCCAAATCCTTATCTAAATTGTTCGATTCCAACTTTCCTATAATTTTTTCAAATTCTCGTAAGCCTTTTTCTAATGTACGATTGAATTTTAATTTTTCATTAGTAAGAACTTCTAGAACTACTTTTCTATTTTCCTTAAGCTCAATGTAATATTTTTCATATAAATCTAAAATGACTTCTGCAAGTTCAATTTCCCAGTTTGAATTGATATCGATATTTAATGCTTTCGCATGACGAATAACGCGGCGAATCAAACGTCTTAGGATATAGCCTTGATCTGTATTACTTGGTTTAATTCCTGCAGGATCAGCACTGATAAAAACAGCCGTTCTCATATGGTCTGCAATAATACGCATGCTTCGCTCATTCCCTACATAAGATATCCCAGTCAATTTCTCTATTCTTTCTATAACAGGTGTCCAAATACTTGAAGCATAATTATCGGTTTTCCCCTCTAAAATAGCAACAGTTCTCTCAACACCCATTCCCGTATCCACATTCTTAAATGGAAGTTCTCTGACAGTACCATCTTCTAGCTTTTCAAATTGCATAAAGACATCATTCCAAATTTCCACCCAACGTTCATCTTTAGGATCAAAGACTTTTGGAACTTCATCATTACTTCGCCAATAGAACATCTCCGAGTCTCCACCACAAGGTCCTGTAGATCCTGCAATCCAAAAATTATCTTCAAGTTTAGCAATTCGCTCTTCCTTTATTCCTAGTGACTTCCAAGTCAAATAAGCTTCTTCATCAAATGGAATGTCCTTATTTCCTGCAAATACAGTCACAGCAAGTTTATCTACTGGAATATGGAGTTTCTCTGTTAGAAATTCATAACTCCAAGTAATAGCTTCTTTTTTAAAATAATCTCCTAAACTCCAATTCCCTAACATTTCAAAAAAAGTATGATGATAGGTATCTCCTACTTCATCAATATCATTTGTGCGAATACATTTTTGATAATCACAAAGTCTTTTCCCATATGGATGAGGTTGCCCCATTAAAAAAGGAATTAATGGCTGCATGCCCGCTGTATTAAATAAAACAGAAGGGTCATTTTCTGGTACCACTGGAGACGATGGTATCTGCTTGTGCCCCTTACTTACAAAAAAATCAATATATAAGTCTTTTAAATTCATCATTCATCACCTAACTAAATCTCTTGTATTATATAATGTTTTCCCTTATTTTTCTACCATTTTCTATTTACAAAAGCCAAATTTACATAAAAATCCGTTTTTTTCCTTTTTGCTGCCAATCCCAATAGCCTGATTTCCAATAAGATATGTACTATTTCCCACTTGATAAGTTGCTATTTTAAGATAATCATCCCTTTCATATTCTTGATATCCTGAGAGGGAAAATTCATAAATAGATTGCATTGTATAAGCTGTATTATCGAGTTTTACGAAAAAATAACTTGACTTTGTTTTCTCGCGATCTTGATTTCTTAACTCTGGCTTAATTGTATAGGCATTTGTAATTGTATAATCTCCCAACGTTTTAATATCATTTTCACTGACTCTTGAAACAGCAAGAGAAGAAACAGCATTTAAAGTTCGATCAAGTTCATAAATAGTTCCTCCATCAATTGGAATACTTGCTGTAATGGGGATAGTTATCTGTTCTCTTTTTGAAAGAATCGTTAAAGAGGCAGGAATACCATTAATTTGGCCAATAAAATAAAATGTGGATTCTTCATGAAAAAGAGACAAAAGAGATTGTATATTCGCCAAATCGAGATTACCTTGATATAAAACGATATCATGTACTATAAGACTATGTTCTCGTATTAAATCATCAAACGCTTTATTGTAAGGTAATACTTTACTATAAAATAGATGCGGATTATACTGTAAAAAATACTTTTGATAACTCAAAGTGGGATAATGGCTTACTATTTGTACAGAAGAAAGTGTTTGTTCTAATGTTTTTGTATAATTTTCTTCTATTTTAGAAGTAGAAATGTCATCTCCTAAAAGCTCATTGGAAACGGACATCAGATGTTCTTGATTTTTAGTTGTGACATGAGCAATAGAAGAACAACTCTCTTTTTCACAAAGATTTTCAATGGATTCATACGCCAAATCTTTTTGATAATGTTCCTGATAATAAGCTTCAAATAAGGGAAGTGTCGTTTTTAATAAATCACTCTTTGTCGCCTCTGAAAAAACAAGTAATACGACGATCATTATGATAAACATTCCAGAAAAAATGCTAATAGCTCGAATGAGAAGTTTTTTTTCTTCTCTTTTTATCTCTTCTAACTCTTCTCTTTCATTTGGAGGAAGAGCTTCTTCTAGGGCGATATCTTCTTCATCTTCCCCAAATAAAAGATCTACAAATTTGATTTTTTCTTCAGGGAACTCTTCTTCAAGGCGTTCTTCTTCGGCTTTTAACTCTTTTAACTTTTCTCTATCTTCTTTCTTCATCAATAGGCCCATAAAGATACCTCCCATTATTTTCCATTATAAAAGAAAAGAAACTTACCTACAATAAGTAAATCTTCTTTTGCCAATTTATTTACATATCTATTTTCAATAAAAGATTACTCTTTCTTTAGAAAATCTTGTAAATACTGATGCAATTCTTCTGCAACTTTCATAGGAACAATCTCTGCAAGCTGTTCAATGCTTGCTTCCCCCATTTTTTTCACACTGCCAAATCTCTTGATCAGTTCTTTTTTACGAACATTTCCAATTCCTTCGATATGATCAAGTATACTGGCAATCGATCCTTTTGATCTTAAAGTTCTATGGTATTCGATAGTAAAACGATGCACTTCATCTTGTATTCTTGTCAAATAATGAAACAAATTGCTCATGCGATCGATGGGAATTGTCTTTAGGGTATCGCCATCTATCAACTCATTTGTTCTATGTTTATCATTTTTTACCATCCCGCAGACTTTTATCTTTTCATCAAGTCCAAGTTCCAGTAGAGTTTCTTTAATAGCATGAATTTGGGTAATTCCTCCATCTGCTAAGATGAGATCAGGTAATTCTCCTTTTTCTATTAGGGCTCGATAATATCGTCTGTACGTGACTTCTTTCATCGTATGGTAGTCATCATTTTGATCAACACTCACTTTATATTTGCGATAGTCATTTTTAGAAGGAACACCATTTTTATAAACCACCATTCCTGAGACAGCAAAATTTCCAAAGAGATTAGAGTTATCGAAAGAGTCAATTCGCCTTATTTTCATGCCTAAGAGTTTTTCTAACTCTTCATGTGCTCCACTGGTTCTCTCAATTTCTCTTTGAATACTCTCAAAATTATTCTCTAAACTAATCTTGGCATTGGTTCTAGCTAAATCCAAAAGTTTTTTCTTGTTTCCTCTAGTAACTGTCATAAACTTACTACCGATAGCTTCACTAAGCATCTCTAAATTTAGTTCAGGAACCGTAATAATTTCTCGAGGAATTTCATTTTTTGTATAAAATAAAGCTAAAAAAGATTCAATATCATCGATGTAATTTTCAGTTACTGGAAGAATTTTATTCTTTTGTCCTAATAACTTTCCTCTGCGTATAAAGAAAATTTCAATCGAAATAAAGCCATTTTCAAAGTAGTAATTGATAATATCGCGATTTACAAAGTCATGTAGCTCCACTTTTTGTTTTTCCATCACAACTTTTATATAGTCAAGTTCCTCTTTCAATTCCTTGGCAACTTCATAGTTTAATTCTTCGGCTTGAAGCTCGATCATCTCCATTAATTTTTTAATAAGACTCTCATCATTGCCATTAAGAAATGCAAGAATTTCCGCTTCCATTTTGTCTATCTTCTCTTTTTCTACTGTCTTTACACAATACCCTAAACATTCATGAATATGGTAATAAAGACAGACTTCTTTAGGCTTTCCTTCACATTTTTTTAAAGGATATAATCGATTCAGTAAATTCACAATACGACGTGCAGCATAGGCATTTACAAAAGGGCCAAAAAGATGTTTCCCATCACTTCTTTTCACATGCAAGTAACGCACAACTTTTAAAGTAGGATAAGGTTCTCTTTTATATTGGATATAGGGATAACTTTTATCATCCCGAAGTAAAATATTATATTTAGGATCATACTGCTTAATTAAGTTAATTTCTAAGATAAAAGATTCTAATTCAGAGGAAGTGACAATATATTCAAAATCTGCAATTTCTGATACGAGTTTTTTTGTTTTTCCCGTTACTCTTCCTGTAAAATAAGAAGTCAAACGATTTTTTAAATCCTTTGCTTTACCTACATAGATAATAACTCCATCTTTATCCTTCATCTGATAACTTCCTGGAAGATGAGGAACTAATTCTAACTTTTCTTTAAACATTCCTTTTCACCACCCTTATTATACACGAAAATAAGACGAAAACAAAGACTATCCAAATTTGAAAAATTAATCATTTTATGGTATGATAAAACTCGAATTTGGAGGGGTATCATATGAAAAAAGAGGAAAAATCAAATTTTACTATAAAAAAGGAAATATTATTGGATAAAATACCATTTTTTTTCTTAGGAAAGGAATGGACTCAATTACCTAATAAAAAGTGGAAAAAATACGCGCAGAAAACATACACACATGTATCAATTCCCATGCAAGTTACAGAGGAATCATTAAAAGAAATCGTGCATGAATTCTTAGGTAAATTACCTAATCCTATTTACCAACGAATCTATGAAGACATATTAAAGGATAAGTCATTGAATATTGAGACGGAAAAAACGGCAGAAAGTAATAGAAATGATGACAAGTTCGATAAACAAGGTATTTCTCTTTCTTTAAAACAAGATTTTGCGGATTATACAGCTTTTATTCATGAAATTGGACAACAAATGACAAGGGAAATGGATATCTCTGTTCACTTTGCTTTCTTTCAAAATGTCATTCCCTATTACCTTAGAATGCTTTTTGTCTACTTGTACACAACACCAAAAGAATTTTATCAAATTTTAAGTGGATTAGAATTAGTAGCCTATAAGAATATGTCAAAGATTCATTTTCAAGAGCTTTTATTTAAAGGTCATAACGAACGATTAGAAAAAGAATTAGCGCAATACGGTTTAACATCAAAAGAGTCCATACTTTTTACTTCTTATTATGACAATATCATAGATTTCCATTCAATCATGATTGCCTTTGACTTACTTTTTAATACCATTCAAGATTTTGAAAAAGGATTCCGTTCTTTTGAAGAAATGATGAAAGACAATAAAAAAAGAATTACTGATTATTTTGATGAGCATTGGATTACCTATTTGTGGGATGATATGACAAACTTTGATTATTTCCTTGGAAATACAGAAAAAGAGCTTGCCTTAGAGGCTATGAAATGCAAGAAATAAAAAGAAGTACCTTTGAGATAAAAAAATCGAAATTTATTGGCATTGCTTATCAAGTAGATAGCGTTCAGGAAGTGGAAGCTATTCTAAAAGATTTAAAAAGAGAACATAAAAAAGCACGACATATACCCTTTGCCTATAAGATTGGTCCTCTTGCTAAGAAAAGCGATGACAAAGAACCTGGAAATACTGCAGGAAGTCCGATTTATAATATTATCGAAAAGAAGAAATTAGATCATATTTTAATTGTCGTTATCCGTTACTTTGGTGGAGTAAAACTTGGTGCAGGAGGATTAACTCGCGCCTATCTTCAAGCGGCTAATGATGCGACAAAAAAAGACTGACATTCTTGTCATTCTTTTTTTTATTCCTTCATATAGTGTATTAGGTGAAAAATGATGAAAAAATATGTTGAAGTCTTGTTAATTCCCGTAGTATCTGTTCTTTTACTTCCGTTGGTTTTCTCTCTTTTTAATTTATTACATGTTGAAGTAGCTCCTTTTTTATACCTCGCTACTACAATTATTATGACCTTTATTACAGGAATTTTTGTAGGAAAGGTAAGCAGTCAAAAGGCTTATTTAAAAGGGTTAGCTTTTGGCTTAATGCTTGTTGCAATCATGTTTCTTTTTAGTCTATTTATGAAAGCACAAATGACATGGTTTACAATTATTTATTATCTCATCTTAGTCATTTCCTCTACCCTTGGTAGCATGATTGGGATCACTAAAAAAGGATAATTACTTATCCTTTGAATCTAGAATGATGGTAATTGGGCCATCATTTTCTAATGAAATGAGCATTTCTGCTCCAAAAACCCCAGAATATGTAGGAACATATTCTTTTAATTTGTCATTAAATTTTTGATACATGGGAAGGGCCTTTTCACCTGGCATGGCATTGATATAACTTGGGCGGTTTCCCTTTTTTGTATTTGCCTGTAAGGTAAATTGTGAAATTGACAAAATACTGCCTCCTACTTCTTGAATAGAGCGATTCATAACACCAGAATCATCATCAAATACCCGCAAATTGACAATTTTTTTTACTAAGTAATCGATATCTTCCTCTGTATCTTCTACATGAATACCTAAAAGAATGACAAATCCAAAAGAAATTTCATTTATGAGATTTCCATCGACTGTAACACTCGCTTTTTTACTTCGTTGAATAACGGCTTTCATCTTACACCCTCTTTACATCAGTGACAAATGGAAGTATCTTTACCTCATCGATAAAATTTTCCAAATTGTCCTTATTTTTAACTTTTACTAAAACATCATAGGTGACCATTCCATTTCGCATTACTTCATTAATGCTATTGAGTCCAACATTTTTAACACTTGCTTTTGTGACAATGTCCGTTAAATTATTATGAATATTGTTCGTTATGATAATGAGTTTAGCCATATATTCACGCGTATTCTCTCCACGATTAGAATTCCAAGAAACAGAAATAAGACGTTCCTCTAATTCAGAAAGATTTTTACAATCCTTTTTATGAACAGTTACCCCTTGACCACGAGTAATATAACCGATGATATCATCTCCATAGACAGGTTTACAACAACTTGCAAGATGAACTAAAATATCATCACATCCATCGACAATTACATCATTTTTATAGTTCCCTTTTACAAAAGATACCGAAGAGGTGACTTTATCAAGCAATAAATCTTGCACGTTGCGTTTCTCTTCAAATAACAAATTAACAATATAAATAGGGGTATAACGCATCGACCCAATTAAAAGATAAATTTCCTCTAGTGATCCTACTTTTAAATCACTTAGCAATTTTTCTAGACGTTCTTCTTTTAATGCTTCCTCATAACTGATTTTTTGTCTTCTTAATTCTTTTTCTAATAAGTCTTTTCCTCGAATGATATACTCTTCTCTGTCTTGTTTTGAAAAGTAAGACTTAATCTTGGTCTTTGCTGCTGTCGTTTTAACAAAGGAAAGCCAGTCTTTATTAGGAGAACTCGTATTATTAGTCATAATTTTAACAATATCATTATCCTTTAGTTTATAGTCTAATGTTACCATCTGCCCATTGACAAGAGCTCCAACCGTTGTATCTCCAACATGAGAATGAATACGATAGGCAAAGTCGATTGGACTTGATCCATCTGGTAATTCTACGACATCTCCTTTTGGTGTATATACATAGATAGATTCCGTTAAGAGCTCATTTGAAACATTGTCTATAAATTGACCATCATCGATAATGTCATCCGCATTGGCATCAATAATATTGCGGAACATTTGTAATTTTTGTTCCATTAAATTTTGAATATTCTTTGATCCTTTTTCCTTATATGACCAATGAGAGGCTACACCATGTTCAGCAATTTCGTGCATTTCCTTTGTTCTTACCTGAACTTCTACAGCTAGGCCATTTTGACCAAATATGCCCGTATGTAAGGATTGATACGAATTTCCTTTAGGCATGGCAATATAGTCTTTAAATCGCTTAGGAATAGGCCTATAAAGAGAATGAATAAGACCAATAACTAAATAGCACTCGCTTTCCTCTTCTGTAATGACACGAATTCCTGAAATATCATAAATATCATTCCATCCACGCCAAGTTGACAACTTATTGTGAAGGCTTGATACACTTTTTACTCGACCGCTTATTTCAAATTTAATATTATTGCTTCGTAAAGCTTCTGATATCTCTTCAATCATTTCATCAATATTTTCTTGAAGTTCGCTGCGAGGTGCAGGCAACGAATTTTCGATTTCCTCGTATATTTCTGGTTTTAAAATGCGAAAACTAATATTTTCAAGTTCTGAAGCAATCGAATTAATACCTAGACGATGTGCAATAGGAATTAATACATTCCATGTTTCTTTTGCTTTTTGCTTTTGTTTTTTTTCTGGTAAACCTTCATATGTACGCATATTATGAATTCTTCCAGCTAATTTTAAAATAATCACGCGAACATCTTCTGCTAAAGCCACTAATACTTTTCTCAAGTAAAGACTTGACGATTCAGAGTCATCAAGAAGATGAAGACGATTCACTTTTGTAAGAGAAGTTACAATCTTCCTTACTTCATCACCAAAAAGCTCTTCTATTTCTTCAAAAGAAGAACTTCCATGATCAATGGTCTCATGAACTAAAGCTGAAATCACAGTCACTGCGTCGGCATTTAAATTTGCTACAATTAAAGCCACATTTAAAGGATGAGATATATACTCTTCTCCATTCTTTCTTTTCATTCCTTGATGTTGCTTTAAAGCAAATTGATACGCTTTTTCAATCTGCTCAATTTCAGTTGTTTTGTATCCATTATCGGACACAACAGCTAATAAATCTTTGTAAAGTTCTTCCATGTCTATCCTCTTTTCTTCTCTAATTTGTCCACCACGTATTTTTCATACACTTTATTTTCTGTATTCAAAATATGGTTAACCATAGAAGCTATTGTGAGACCTACTGCCCCACGCCAATTATATTCCACATGGTAATTCCATATGTCTGTTTCCTTCACAAAAGAAATTCCTGCTCGATGGAGTTCATGCTTTTTTGTTCTAAGTGCTGGTAATACCTTATTAAATAGTTCTTTCTTTGATTGATATTTTTGTTCCATATAATCATCCCTTAATATTTCTTTTGCTTCGTCATATATATTTATTATAGTACAAAAATGTATTAAATTAAAGGAGAATTCATGAAAAATGTCTTTATCAAATCAACACTTATTTTAATGATTGGAACATTAGTAACAAAATTACTTGGATTCCTCATTAAAATTATTTTTACAAGAATCATTGGCGAAGGAATTAATCTCTTTTCTTTAGTTATGCCTACTTATTCTTTGTTAATTGCGGTTACTCAACTTGGTCTTCCATATGCTATCAGTGCTATTATGGCAAGAAACAATTACCGAGGAATACGAATATTTTCCTCTATTGTCCCCATTGCGATTGCCTTTAATATACTCGTCATCATTTTTGTCTTTTTGTTTGCTCCTTTTTTAGCAAATACCTTACTTAAAAACCCTGATGCCTATTATCCTATTATATCTATTGCTTTCATTTTACCATTTACGACTATTTCAGGAATTTTAAAGGGTTATTATTTTGGCAAGCAAAACATGTTCCCAAACTCCATTAGCAATGTTTTTGAACAAATTGCCCGTCTTCTTTTACTTTTAACAGTGATTCCTCTTTTAATGAAAAAATCCATCATTACAGCTGTATCTGGTTATATCTTAATCTCCGCAGTAAGTGAATGCGTACAAATTATCATTTATCTCTTTTTTGCTCCTAAAAATTTAAAAATTTCCTTACATGATTTAAAAATATCGCCTAAAATAGCTAGTGATGTATTTAAGATCTCTATTCCTAGTGTCTCTGGAAGACTAATTGGAAATATATGTTACTTTTTTGAACCCATTATTCTAACTAATATTTTGCTTTTCGTAGGCTATTCAAATTCTTTTATTTTAAGTGAATATGGTATTTATAATGCTTATGTTATTCCCCTTTTAACAATGCCCTCTTTTTTCACTTTAGCGCTAAATACAACATTGATTCCTGAAATATCGAAACACTATCAAGAAAAGCAATACGTCAAAAGAAGAATTATTCAGTGTCTTTTTGTCTCCTTCTTTATTGGTGCTCTTTTCTGTTTGTTTATCTACTTTAATGGTGAATTTTTACTTTCCCTATTATATAATACAACAAAAGGAGTAGATTATCTTCGCCTCCTTTGTATCTTCTTTCCTCTCTTTTACCTGGAGGGCCCTGTTATAAGCGCCTTACAAGGTCTTAATCTATCTGCCTATACAATGAAAACAACATTTATTGGTTGTATAGTGAAATTGCTTTCTTTAACTATTATTAGCTTATTTAGTGTTGGAATATATGGCCTATTAATCTCAGAAATCATTGATATTGTTATTGTCATTTACCTAAATATGAAAAAATTACATCAATTACATTATTTATAAAAAAAGGAAAACATTTTATAAACGTTTTCCTTTTTGTTTATTAATATAAGCTACAATTTTTTCTTGATCAAATTCTTTGATTTGACTTGGATCGATCGCTAATGTGTTAAGATTTTCCAAAATAAATGGTAAATTTCCAACCACTAAAGACAATTCTTGAACCATCTTTTGAATGAATGTATAGAAATTAAAAGTTAGAGATTCATTTAATAATTCTTGATATTCATAATCATTTATATTTGATTTATAAATACGTCTTTTTATTAACTCTTCTGCTGCACGTGCTGGCTTAACTCTTGCATAAGTATAGTAAGCATTTACAGATTCTTCAATTCTCTCTTTTTTCTCTCTATAGATCGTATAAAGTGTTAAGAATTTTGAAAGAAGTTCTTCCTCCGTTCTTACACAACTCAATTCTTGAAGTCGAGTGGCAAATCTTGTTACATAATAACTATATTTGCTTTGATCATCTAATTCTTCGTAGTATTGGACATCCATTAAGTGACAAAGTTCTTCTAATACACTATTTGGATTAAATACAAAGTAATAGGTTCCCTCATTTACAACCAAATCAAGTAATTGACGAAGTTTTAAATTAAAATGTGGACAATAAGTTTCATTCACATATTGTGTAAAATGACTAAAAGCAGCTAGAAAATATGGTTGAACTTCTTTTCCTTCAACGGCCATAGCATCTACATCTTCAATTTTAAATTTTAACATCTCTTTCCCCCCTTTTTTCCTTGACTATTATGCCACATTTTTGCAAAATAGTCAAATTTCACCCTACATGGGACCTATAAATTCTATTCTTCTTTTCTACTAATTATTCACAACATGATTGAATAATCCTACTATCCATAGAGATTTGTATACTTATACTTCTTTCCTATGATGTAAATGTATTCCTATGTGCCCAATACCTAATATAAGCGTTGCTATTACTAGAAATATATTTTTACCATATATCCCTAATAACAGAAAAGACACTACTGGTAAAGTTGCGCCAGCTACTGGGATGCCTAATAAACTACTATACATATCTTTCATTTCTTTCTTGCTTTTGAAATATTTTATCCAATAGATTTCATATAAAATCATTAGTATAAAGGAAATAAGCAACAGCATAGACTCATTTGATATTTTATTTATATTGAAATCACTAAATACCAATGATATAAACGTAACGGAAATTTCTCCAATTCTTTCAAATAATCGCAATATCTTATTTTCGTTTCTAATATACTTATCATAATCTAGAGGCTTATTTTTACTCCATATAAGATTAGGAACAATTAACATAAGTAAAAATATCAAACCTACATATGAAAAACCAAAGTGAATATTCATACTTTCATCTCACTTCTAATATTGAATAAATAGGTAACCATATTCTTATCGATTATCTAAGAGAAACAATAGAACATTTACCCTTTAAACTATCAGAAAAAGTTGCTCTAAAAGTTTGACCATCTTTTACCCATATGTACATTTTAAAAGTAGAGGCTTTCGTCTCTAAATGGCCTTCTATTCCCTCAAATTTTTCAACCATTTCATCATAAGTATATGTCGTTCCACTCTTGATATCACTTTGAATAGCGTAGAAAACGGATGCTTTTAAGTCACTATTATTTATTTTATCCTTATCCATTGTCGCTTTAATGCTGCCAACATTATCTTTATATTCAACTTCGATTTTTGTTTTATCCGTTAATTGCCAAATATATGTATCTGCACTTTCCTTTTTCTCTCCTTCAAAACCGATGATGTTATTCACTTCTTCTACATTCATTTTTGGTTCAATCAATTTCATACATTCTTCTACTTCACAATTGCCTTTTGCCTTTTCCTGTACATTCGTATTTGATGAATCATTTTCTTTTTGCTCTGCACAACCTGTAAAACCTAAAATCATCACTCCACATATTAAAATAGTTAGTATTGTTTTTTTCATATTCATTCCTCCATTTCACTCACTTACTATTTATCTACGAATTTATTATACCACTTTCTTACAAGTAAAAAAAAGATAGAAACTATTTAAAATTTCTATCTAATAAAACGATAACTACAAATATATTTAATCCTTTTTTCGTGTCAATATAATCCCAATAATGGATAAAATTAAAAGAATGGGTGTTAACCTAATAAATAACCATTCAAACGAATGAAAAGATACTCCTAAAATAGCTCTTTCAGGATCATTATAATTCCAGTTTAAGTATGGACTATTTAAAAGAATTAGCGAAACGAAAATAATGATTGTAATTGCGCATAATGAAATAAGTATCCAATGGAGTATTTTTCTTTTTTCATTCTTCTGTTTCAATAGTTGCAAATTTATAATCTCTAATTTTTCAGAAATCACTTTCAAGTCATCAGCTTTAGTCTCCTCTATATTTTCACCAAGCAAAACACTTACAGGTGTTTCAAGAACCTCTGACATCCTAATTAACATTTCTGAATCAGGAACCGACAATCCTTGTTCCCATTTGGAAATAGTTTGTCTAACTACATATAGTTTGATAGCAAGTTCTTCTTGTGAAAGACCTTTTGATTTTCTTATTGATTTAATGTTTTCTTTTAACATTTTAGAACAACTCCTTTCTTTATAAACCATTATATGAAGAATAGCCCATTGCCACAAGCAATGCGTATTAACATTCCAGAAGTTATAAAGTATGATTTAATTCATTGCCTAAAATATTAAATCAATTTCGCTTTGTTCCATTCTTAAAACCATTATTTCGTTATTACTTTTTTGTGCCACGTTTTTTTACTACATTTTGGACATTGCAATTTTCTCGTTCTATTAATATGCATCGAAAACAAAACACTTCTATAAGTCGGCATATATTTGTAATGACAGCAAGAACATTCATAATATCCAGCAATTTGTTCTATTCTTATTGCGTAGAAAATTCCAATTGCAAAGGGAATAATACCAACAACAATCAAGACAATTCTCAGCCAATCTTGCATAGGGACAAATGATGCAACAAATATACAAGCAAGCATAATAATAGATATCATAACTCCAATAAATATCTCCAATGATAGTAATTCTTTATCTCTTTGCTCTTTCATTCTTGTTATCTCGAGTAAATTTTTTTCAAGTTTTTTTTCATTGTCTTTCATATCTACCACTTCACCACTAAATAGATCATTTATAGTGATATCGAGTATTTTACATAAATCAGGAATATTATTAGCATCAGGTAAACAAACGCCATTTTCCCATTTTGAAATTGCTCGATCCGTTATATTTAGTTTTTCTGCTAATTCACTTTGAGTCATATTCTTTTCTTTTCTCATGAAACTTATAAATTTCCCTATTTTAATTTGATCCATATAGTTTTTTTCTCCTTTCATGATATCATGATATAATAAATCCCAAAAAAAGAACACGAACTAGAAGTTGAGTTTACAAATTATTTAGTTTTCTTCCTTTTTTGCCTCTTTGATTTGTCTATGATTAACCCCTGAGGATTGGAAACATATGATTTCACAACAGCTCCACAATTTAAACATATTAAGTTTACCATAAAAAGTATACTAAAATCTTTTTTTATTTAATAAATCCTTTTTATAATTTCACTTATTATCACCCTCTGATTTATTTCATTTTTTTATAAATACTTTCACAAGACTTACAAGTGATTTTCATTTCATAACTTGCAACTTTTTTATCTAATATTGTAATTAATGGTTCGTTATCTTTTGGACAACAAAATCTATTTTTTATAGTAACTAATTCATCTCTACAGTCTTGCCCTATTTTACTATCTTCAAAATCTAATCGTGCACTTCCTTGATTTCCACAATTACATTTATACTTTAATTCCAAGCTATCATAAGTTGCATAACATAAATAACCGATATTTTCATTGCACATATCACAATACATCCATCCTCCATAATTCGTTGCCAATCTTGTTCTCACTAATTCTTTGTTTTTTACTACCCTTGCCATAAATCCTGTTCTCCTTTTCAAACTGTAATTTGTTATTTCTTTTAAATCTTTTTTAGTTTCTTCTGATAGTTTATTAAAGTCTGTATCAGTTATTGCACCTTCTAGAGTATATAAATGAACTAAAAATTTTAATTTAGAATTACGTAATATCAAAATCTTCTGTTTTTAAATCACAATAATATCTACCGCTTGTAGCAGTAAATTTTAAAACACAATAATCTGGATCTGTTACACCTTTTTTATAAAACATTGTATCTCCTTTTTCCCAAATCATATTTTTAGTTTCTTGATCTGTTAAGACTTCCATTTTACCTTTTAACATAATTCCAACATACTTAATTAGTCCTTTATGATAAAAGTAAATACTGGCATTTTGATTATTTTTATATTGATTTACTCTCTTAGATGAAGTGTTAGTAGAAAAATAAAATTCTTTTAGACCTATTCTTTTTCTGGGTTTTAACATTGCTTTTATATTAGGATAATTTCTATCATCAATAGAACATATAAAACTAACTTTTTGTTTATCAATAAAATCTTCTATTTTCTTAAAATCCAGCATTCCTTCATCTCCCTTTTAAATTGCTTTAAATTTTTGATACTACAAAGTAGTCATTGCCATCAGTAAGTTTCTCTTTAAAAATCGTAATTTAATTTTCTGATACTATTTCTATTTTAGTTGCTCCAATTTGAGCTGGATAACTTTCCTTAACAAATCCAATATAAGTTATTTTCACATTAGTACCAACTTTATAAATGGTGTTATCATTTTTCAATTCTATATGAAACTTATCAGAACTCTTTCTCTCTTCTTCTGTTTCGTTCGGTTCAACAATAATATAAGATGGAAATACTTCAAGTATTTTCCCATAAAAGGAATGTTCATCATGGCTTACTGTATCATTAGAACCATTTGTAGCGTTTTTAAAATTAAATGTTTCTCTATCCATAACACTTTTTTCAATGATTTTATATAAAACACAGGCTCCTATACCTAATACTAAAACAATGATTATAATTATTCCTGTCATCTTTTTCTTCATAAATTGCTCCTTTATAAACTTGGCTTATCATGCTATCAAAGACCTACTTTACATTTCAAGACCTACCAAGTAGCTAATTCAATATACTTCTTCTTTAGTATACCACAATATTATCATAAAAACTTATTTAATTCTGCTGAATTTCAACATCGTGATGAATATTAAAAGACATTTGTCATAAAGAAAAAAGTATAATTTTCAATCTAACTACAAGATCTACTCCTTACACTTTTATGGTACCAAACTACATTATTCGAGTTATATTACCTATTATTTACTTCCTCTTAAATACTTCTCTAAAAATTGACTGCATTCTTCAACACCATATTTATCAACATTAACAAGTAAATCATAGTTATCTAATGATTTCCACTCCCTGTTACTATAGAACTTATAATGTTTTGCTCTATCCTTATTAATATTTTTTATTTTTTTCAAAGCATCCTTTTTCGGAATATTGTAATACTTAACAGCTCTTTTAATCTTTGATTGATCATCACTATATAAGAAAATATTAACAACATTTTTTCTATCTCTTAAGATGTAATCTGCACAACGACCAACGATAATACATGGATGTTCTGCTACTTTTTTTATTACTTTACTTTCTGCATTAAATATTCGATTATCATTCTCATAATAACTTTTTCTAGTTTGATCACTTTTTTCAACAAATTCCTTAGTAAATCCCGATTCCTTAGCTGTAAGTCTAATCAATTCAGCATCATAACATGGGATACCTAACTTTTCTGCAAGCAAATTAGCTACATATCTTCCACCACTACCATACTCACGGGATATTGTAATAACTTTATCAAAAGCATCCTTATATTCCTTATTATTTATTTCATCAATTGATGACTCTTCTTTGGTAGTGATTGACTTACCTAACTTAACATATTCAGATCTAAATATGAAAATAGTGATTACAAAGCATAATACATCAGCTACTGCTCCTGCATATAAAACTCCTTTAATTCCAAAGCCACTTGGAAAGGCCAATATAAGAGATATAGGAATAAACAAAATGATTTGTCTTATGAATGTGATAAGAGTTGATTTCTTGACATTGCCTAATGATTGAATCGATATACTAGTTGTCATTTCAAATGAATTTAAACATAAAAGAAGCATAAATGAATGACACATAAGTACTGCAAATTCCATGAATAAACTATAACTCTCATCATTTGCACTAATGAAGATTCCAGCGATTTGTTCTGGAAAGGCAATAAATAAAACATTAAATACCAGTCCAATGATAAAATTAATAACAATTATTCTCTTTAATGTCTCCTTTACTCTTTCTAAATTGCCTGCACCATAGTTAAATCCAATTATCGGTTGAGCCCCAATAGATATACCTAAAACAGTAGATATAAACAAACTATTAATCTTTGAAATTACTCCATAAACTGATAGTGGAATATCAGCACCAAATTTAGATAATGAACCCAAATACGTCAAAATATTATTCATGAATACAAATAATACCAAAATAATACTTTGCGTAATAAATGAAGATAAACCTAATGCCAATACCTTAAATGTGCCCTTATTTAATTTATAATCATCTAAAGATAACTTAACAGACTTTATCCTTTTGATATAACATAATGCAATAATAAATGATACGACTTGTCCAATAACAGTGGCTAATGCTCCACCTTTAACTCCCATATTAAAAACAAATATAAATACGGGATCTAAAATGATATTTATGATAGCACCAACAACCAACATGAGCATCGAATAGGCGGGGGACCCATCTGCTCTAATAATGCTTGAAATCGAGGAATAGAATAACATAAATGGTGCCCCTACAATGATTATTCTTCCATAATCTACAGCATATTGATAAACACTATCTGTACATCCAAATAAATATACCAACTTAGGTAACGCAATATAAGCAAATACCGACAATAGGATCGAAACAATTAAGGTTAAAGTAATGGCATTACCAATACTTTGACTAGCTTCCTTTTTATTATTCTCTCCTAATCTTAACGAAAGATTGGCCGCAGCACCATTACCTATTAAACCTGCAACAGCGTTAAAAATTATGATTAATGGAAATATAACATTAGTCGCTGCATTTCCTAAAGTTCCTACTCCTTTACCAATAAATATTTGGTCAACAATATTATAAACAGAATTAATAAGCATACTTATTACACAGGGGATTGAAAAAAACATAATAAGTCTATTTATTTTATCTTTACCAAAGTCTAAATTTTTCATAATTACTTCCCTCCTAAATTTTGCACCCAATACAGTTTAACATAAAAAAAGGAAATATAGAAGTTCCTTTCTTTTTTATATGACATATTTGGTTCTTATAAATTAAAAAACTAGATACAATCTAGTTATTTCCAACATGGTAGCGAGAGGGGGGGTCGAACCCTCGACCTATCGGGTATGAACCGATTGCTCTAGCCAACTGAGCTATCTCGCCATAAAACATGAACAATATAATAATAGCATACATTTTTTTGTTTTACAATAAGAAAATCACAAAAAAAGAACATTTCTGTTCTTCTATTTTGTTAAGTATAAGGATGTTCCATTATCAAGTTTTACCCAAAGAACAACCCCTACGACATAATTATACTTATTGTAGACATTTATTAAGTTAAATTCATCAATGCGATTTAACTTGTAAACATCTGGCATATATTCATAATAATTCGTGGTATCTGAAGTAACCATGTCAACCAAAGCTTGGTATTCTTCATCATCTTCTAAATCTACTTCAGAAACGGCTTTAGTATATCGAATGAATAACTCTCCCTTATAATTTTCAAGTTCACTTTCTAGATGATCAACCTGTAAGTCATTTTCACTGGCCTCTTTTCTACTGTATCCCTCTTCTACAATTAAAGTGACTTTTTTGGTTACCGCATTTTGATAGTTATCTTCAATAACAATTTCTAGAGAAAACTCTCCTGCTTTGCTTGTTAAATCTTCCCTTTCTTTTTTTAAATGCACACTGCAAGGTTTTGAATAATCCTCACAACTTGTAACAAATTCATTTAAATCAACTTCTTCATCTACACCAACTTTTAAGTCGGCAACCGCTACTTCAGGCGCTTTTGTATCTTGTACAATGATTTTTCCCTTTCTTGTAACGGATTTATATTTTACTCGATATGCATACTCTCCAACAACGTCAAAGACATTATCACTGATGGCAACACCATTTAAATAAAGAGAATAGTCATTTTTATCTACCACTTTATTTTTGACATAATCACGTATATCTTTGGAAACGGTATCCCCGACTTCCACATAGATTTTCGACTTTACTTGTAGTGTATACATCTTACGATAATAAATAAACCCACAAGCAACTAAAAGAAAGACGACAAACAGCCCAATAAGAAATAACGCAATCTTCTTAGGATTTTGTTCTTCATAATAAAAATCTTCACTATTCACTATATCCACCTTGAAAAGTATATATTGCGCGTATAACCAACTTCATAATTATCAAAAACATGAATAATCCAGTTCACTATCGCGTTTAATATATCTTCCCCTTTCTTTATTTTTATTCGTCTCATTTCAGCTTTTACTTCTTTACGAAAGAAATCATCATCGATATATTTATTTAAAATAATATCTAATTGCTCTAATTTCATTACAGCATTCTTATTTTCCAATTCTACTTGAAAGACATATTCTTCATAAACATCGAGTAATTTCTTTGAAAGTTCATCTTCTTCAAAGTATTCAAAATTAATAATCTTATAAAAATGAGGACAATGTTTTAATATCTGTTTATTCTTTTTCATTTCTATACCCTACCTATAAGCATTATACAATTTTTTTTATTGGTTGTAAATAATTAGATTTTTATACAAGAAAAAAAGAAGAATTAATCTTCCTTATTCATCACAATAACTTCTTTTCCTTTATAATTTCCACATTCTGGACATGCTCTATGTGCTTTAATAGGAGCACCACATTTAGGGCAACTAATTACACCTGGTAATTCTTTCTTTAAATGCGTACGACGCATTCTTTTCTTTGTTTTACTTGTTCTTCTAAATGGAACTGCCATAGTTTCACTCCTTCCTTTTAATCACTCTTAACTTCCCAAAATTCGCCATTAAGGTGTGAGGCACTAACCCCTTCTTTAACAACCCTTATAGGGACTTCCGATATAATATTTTCCCATATTATAGGAAAAATATCAAGTGAATTCGTCATTTTATTATAAAAATCATCAAAATTTCCTATGTTTTCTTCAAATTCAGTAGAAAAATCATAGGGAACGTCCTCTAATGTAATGGCACAAGGCAAAATGAAGACTCCACTAACCTGTAAGGAGACATAAAGTTCCTCCTCATAGCCTACACGAATTTCTCCTACAATACGACAATTCTTTATTTCTCGTATTTCCGTATGTTCATAGTAAGATGATGGTATTTCGACAACTTCATCTACAGGAACACGATTTGTTTGGTTAAGTTTAAATACATCAATTTTCATCTTACTTCACTCGGTTCATCTGAGCCATTACTTGTTTGATTTGCTTGCTATTCGGTTTTCTTCCCATGCTTGTCATCAAAGTTTCAATCATCTTTTCGTTGATTGGAGGATTCTTTTTAAAATATTTTGTCATAAAGTGTCTTGCCCCAAAGAAACCAATCACCAATCCAATGATAAGCCCTATAACAACTAATAATATATCGTGTGCCATAGTATCACTCTCCTTATCCAAGATTATATCAAAAAAAGATATGCTAAACAAGGGAAGAATATGACTTTTCGCAACTATTCATAGATGATTAATTCATGCTGACAACGTGTAACTGCAACATAATAGAGATAATGATCATCCGAAAAATTATTCACAATAATAGCACAGTCAAACTCTAATCCTTTTACCCCATATGCTGGAGCCACAATTAACTCTCGATTGTATTTTTCTGTATCAATATCAATAACACTTGTTTTAGAGTATTTTTTCTTTAACTCTCCTGCTAAAATCTTGGCCTCATCAATACTTTTCGTAATAACCGCTACACTTTTATATTTATCCTTCAAATACTTGATATCTTTACCAATATGTCTTAAATCCCTTATATCTTTATGCACGACAGGAATTCCTATATTCTTTCTTATGGCGCTGACATGAGAAAGTCCTAATATTTTATTTGCATACTCGATTATTTCAGGACTTGAACGATAACTCTTTTTAAGTTCAACATACTGATGATCTTCTTTAAAAATACCTTCTAATACTTGTAAGCTTTCATAGTGATAATACGGATTTACTGTTTGATGAATATCTCCAAGTATTGTAAATGTTGCATTTTTAAAAATTCTTTTCATGATTTTATATTGAAGATATGTATAATCTTGTGCTTCATCTATGACAACATGACGAACATGGACTTGATAAGGAAAGCCTTCTAAAAGACACTTTAAATAGATAAAAGGACTGGCATCTTCATAGTGAATAACATTTCCACTTAAATTACGAAGATTTTCATTCTTTCTTATTGGATGAGGATACTGTTCCTTAAATAAAAGTGTTTCAAAAAGATTTTTATAAATGGCAATATAATCTTTTTTAAAGTTCGCGATTTTATAAAGGGCACTCAATATTTTATTATAATCTCCCTTTATTCCTTTAAAATAGCGGTTGTTGATTTTTTCTGCGATTAACTCCACACGCTCAAAAAGAGGTTGTTTGTCAAAACGCATATGTAAAAGCTCATTTAATTCATCCATTGGAATCACTTGCTTTTTGTATTCTAAATCACCAATAAAGCGCGCTGCTTTTGTATAAAGTTTGGCATAAGATTCGATACATTTAATGGAAGAATCACTTAATTTAAAACCAATTAAATCATTATCTTGTCTTACTCCTTTATAAAATCTCTCGACGAAAGAGGAATAGGATTCAACCCTTTCATATTCTGAGATAAAAGAAGAAGCAAATTGATGATAAGTCGTCTGTAAAGTATTTTCTTCTCCTAAATCAGGTAAGACATTTGAAATATATTCTGTAAAGACATTATTTGGAGAAAAAATAAGGACATTTTGACTCGTTAAATACTCAATCTTATATAAAAGAAAGGCAATACGATGAAGAGCTACACTCGTCTTTCCTGATCCCGCAATTCCCTGAACAATCATAGCTTTTGTTGATTCATCACGAATGACTCTATTTTGCTCCATTTGAATCGTATTTACAATGTTTTTCATTTTTTCATTGCTTGATTCTGCTAAAACTTCTTGTAATAAGTCATCATCTATATTGATATTCGTGTCAAAGACATGCTTTAATTTCCCTTTTTCAATACGATACTGTCTTTTTTGTGTAATTTCCCCTTCTTCAGACCCTCCAGGAGAAGTATACTTAGCATGCCCTAATTCATAGTCATAAAACAAACTACAAATAGGTGCTCGCCAGTCATAAACAATATAATCCATTTCTTTCTTTACTGAAGTGATTCCTAAATAAATCTCTTCATCATTAAATATAAAGGAACCAAAGTAAGGTGCATCTTTAATTCTTAATAAATTCCTCACCTTTTTTGTCTTCTCCTCTAAATCTTGAATGCGTGTATCATTTTCTTGAACAAAACTATAACGCTCTCCTTGATCCATCTCGTGTTCTTGTTCCCAACGCAACCGCTGAAAGTTTTTTAATTCTTCATTTGATTCTGTAAGGCTATGTTCAGAGTGACTTAATTGATGTTCAATCTCTTCTATTGTATTTTCTAATCGTTTCTTTTCTTTTTTTATTGTTTCCTCACTAAGTTTCATATTTACTTCTCCTTATAGTTTCATCATCATTATATAAAACGTGGCAAGAAAATACAATTATTTTTCTTTATTTTGACACTTGCTTTATGCCTATTTTTTAAGGGTTGGGCTTTGTTTAATGTCTCAATCATATCGGGAATATTCCCTTCAATATGAATAAGTCCACTTACAGTGGCACCTACACTATTCCAAAAATTCAAAGAGTCATGATTCCCAACTCGATAAGTAACTGAATCAAAATTTTGAATACCATGCATATGAGCTAATTCAAAAAGACAATTGGACTAATTTCTTTGCAATGCCCAATTTCCTAAATTGAGGAAATACGTATAATTCAGCATCTGTTAAAGCTTTTCCTCCCGCCCTAGATTTTACTAGAGCACCAAAAAATCCAACCGCGAAAAGTTTTCCATTTTCAACATCCATCGCATATTTTACAGATAAATACTTTAGCTGTTCAAGTCGTGCATAAAAGTCTTCCTCACTCCAAGCTTCATTTAATGCGTTTCTATAGTGTTCAATATAAGATGCGCATATCTCTTCAAGATTTTCCCTCAAAGGCGCTTTAGAATCATCAGGATAATAAAAGATTTGAAATGAAGGCTCGTTCTTAAAAATGCCGATAAGAAAATTTAAACCATAATGATTACTTCCTTTAGCACTTTCTTTTACAAAAGCTTGAGGAATATTGCGATTTATCAAGCCCATGGAAAGTAAAATATATTTTTTAGAATCAATTATGATTTCCTCAGTATCATCGATTAACTTTTTATAAATTGCTGTTTGCAAATCAATTCTAGATGTCTCACAATCTCTTAAAAATGCAGCATTATTTTCTATAAGGTTCTATTTTGGTTCGATCATAAATTGCTTTTAAATAGTCATAGTAAAATCATTAAACACTGTATATTCGTCTTTTAATCTCATCATTTTCATCTCCAATTGGATTTATTATCGCATAATTAATAAATATGTTCAATTTATAGTTGTATTTTAAAATAGGCAGATATACAATATAGGGGAAAGGAGTAGTTATGAATTTCGTATTTTTACTTATTATCATTGGAGTCATTTGTCTTTTACTTTCATCTATTCGTCAAGTAGATGAATATGAACGAGGTATCCTCTTTCAATTTGGTAAGTTTAAACGTATTATGAATCCTGGATGGAACATTGTTTTACCGATTATTCAATCTTTTAAAAAGGTCGATATACGTACAAAAGCGGTAGATGTTCCTGAACAAGATGCCATTACCAAAGATAATGTATCGATTCGCATTAACGCTGTTATTTATTATAAAGTATTTGATGCGGCTAAAGCCATTATCGCAGTAGAAAGATTTCAATATGCTGTATCTCAACTTGCTCAGACAACGATGCGTAACGCTGTTGGCGCTGTTTCATTAGACGAATTACTTACAGAACGTGAAAAGATCTCTGATAGTATTTGTACAATTATTGACAAAGCGACAGATCCTTGGGGAATCAAAGTAGAAAATGTCGAATTAAAAGACATTAAATTGCCAGAGGAAATGCAAAGAGTTATTGCTAAAATCGCCGAAGCAGAAAGAGAAAAACAAGCTGTTATTACAAAATCAACAGGAGAAAAAGAAGCAGCTGACAATTTAGCTGCTGCAGCAAGCATTATGGCATCCTCTCCAGGAGCACTTCATTTGCGTACCCTTGCAACACTTAATGATATTTCATCAGACCAATCAAATACCATCATCTTTGCCGTTCCTCTAGAAGTCTTAAGTGCTTTTGGAAAAGAGAACATGCAGACAACCATTGAGAAAATAACAAAGAAAAAAGACTACTAAGGTCTTTTTTTCTGATTCTCTTTTTGTTTCGTATATTGCTTTGAAAATTCTCTTTTCTTACGTTCTATTTTATCTAATAGGTATGGAGCAAAAGTGTCTTTTTCACTCTTAAATTGATCGAGATCTCTTTCTATAAATCCCAAACTTATTTTTAAGAAAAGAATGGAAACATCAATATCCAATGTCTTATAGTAGACAAATAGATCATATAAATCTTCTGGACATTTTTCTAAAAGCTCACAATATCTTTCATACACTCTATTTTTGGCAGGTTCTGGACAAGACTCATCGAAAAAAGATTGCATCATTTCCTTGATAAATAAAGTCTCCTTTTCTTTATTTGACTCTTGCAATGTGTAAAAAGACTCTTCTACATTCAATTTTCCTTGAGGAAATACCCTTGTTAACAAAGTCTTGAGATAAATATTTATCTCCTCTTTTGTCTTAAGCCCCATATATTCAGGAAACAAATAGGTAGAAATGCAAATATCTTGGCTAGGATTTATTGGATTTTTCATGCAAAGTCTTAAAAAAGAAAACTCATATAATTCTTTTAAGTCAAATATAAAAATACCTGCAGCACTTCCAAATCCTGCAAGCAAGTCAACAATATATAAATCTTGCAAGCTTTGCATACTTATCCATTCATAACCTTTTTCATCTAATAACAAATCATCGTAAAAAATAAATGGGCGCTGAAAATCAAAATGTTCTTTAAAAAAGCCGTAAATAGATTCCTTATCTTTCTTTATTTTTTCTAAATCAAAAGAATGGTAATTGATGATCCCAAAGGCATTTTTTCGGTTTGTCGTATAGTCTATGTATTTGGAACAAAATTGATAGACTTCACGTTTCGTTTTAGCCATGATAATCCCTTCTTATTGGGGTGTATAATAGCTCCTTTTTGCCTATTTGTCAAATCCTCATCTTTTCGTTTTGCGGTCTTGAATACGATAAGTAATACGTAAAAGAAACTTCGTTGGAAGAAAACGAGAGAAAAAAATCACGCATTTCATTTTTAAAGTAGGAATAATGATTAATTTCCCCTTCAAAGCCTTATCAATCGCATACTTAGCAACAAAAGGCGCACTGGCAGATGAGGTATGAAATGTCCCATGAGCCACCTTATTAAATTCAGTATCCACTGGTCCTGGACATAAAACGCTTATAGAGACATGACTTCCTCTCATTTTTAATTCTTGATAAATCGCCTCTGTAAGACGTAGGCAATAATTCTTTGTAGCATAATAAGTAGACAGTTTAGGCCCCGCCATAAAGCCAGCAGAGGATGCCACATTTAAAATCATTCCTTTATCCTGTTTTATAAAGTCAATCAAAAACTTTTTTGTTAAATAATGAACAGCTCTTATATTGACATCTATCATTTTCATTTCTGTATCTACATCCGTTTCAAAGAATTCTCCAAAAAGACCAAAACCAGCGTTATTAATCAAAAAGTCAATCTCTTCATTCTCTACATCTTCTATTAAAGCATCTAATGAGGCTATATCACTTAAATCATAAGCTAATACTTTCACTTCTGTCTTTATTTCTTTTTGTAGTTCTACTAGCCTTTTTTCTCTTCTTGCAACTAGAATCAAATCATAGCCAAGAGTATTCCCTAAATATTTGGCCATTTCCCATCCAATTCCCGAAGAGGCTCCTGTAATTAATGCTTTCATCTTTTTTCTCTCCTTTTATAATATGGTTTTGCAAGAAATAATAAAAACGTTCCAAACAAATATCCACCTAAAACATCACTAAAATAATGAACACCCAAATAAATTCTTGAAAAGCCTATGAAGAAAATGAATAACAAAATACCACAAGTCCATATCTTTTTTCCTTTCCAAGACGATTTTTGAATCATGAATAAAAGAGTTCCAAAAAAGAGAACACTAATCATTGCATGACCTGAAGGAAAAGAATAAAATGTTTCCTCTACTAAAGCAATGCCTAAAGGTCTTTCTCTTTTAATGAACCACTTTAAAATACGATTTGTAATGCCACTTGAAAGACTCATCATCGTTAAAAAGAGGAATTCTTTTCGTTTACTAAGAAAAACGACTATTAATAATAAAATATTATAAAGAATAATCATTTTTGTACTGGCAAGAAAAGAAATCCATTTACAAAAAGAAGTCATTCCATCACTCTTTAAAGAAATCACAACCTCATATACCCAAGTATCCACATTATCAGTATACCCGAATAACACTAAAATAAAATCCAAAAGAAAAAATCCAAATAATACTCCAAGAATTATTTTTCGCTTCATTTTCTTTCCTCCTATTTCAAATGAAGAAAACTCTTTACTTTTCCAACTGTAAAAATAATGGCGTCACAATTATCGACAGCAACTTGCTTAAATATAGCTTTTCCACCTACTGTAAAGGATGAAATAAAAGCAGATAAAAGAATTGAAATAATCGTATTATTAATCCCTGTGGTTGTCGACAGGCTAATCGCTAATACTGCACCTAATCCTCCTGATAGAATACCACAAATATCTCCTACAACGTCATTGCAGATACTAGAGATTTTACTACTATTTTTTATGAGACTAATGGCTTCTTTCGCACCTTTTACTTTACGACTGCTCATCGAATGAAAAGTAGCCTCATTTGCTGTAATACTAGAGGTTCCAATACAGTCAAATAAAATCCCAATGCAAATAACGGCAACTAAAATAATACTTAAAACGACTTCATTAAAATTCGCTGCCATGACGTTTGATATCGTGCTAAATAAAATAGACAAAATAAATGTCAAAATAAAGGCTGTAATGGTCCAATTGTTCTTCTTTTTCATATTTTCAACTCCTATTTTAATTATACTAAACTTTAGGTCAAAAAAAAACTTTAACTTGGCTCTTTCCCCAAAATTAAAGTTACTATCTTGTATGGTATGCTACAAATCAATTTTACGGCTTTGGTCGAGTAGAATTTCTCTACTTCCATACTCTCGGTTACCCTTAAGCTCTTTCGATTTAAATGAAGCAGTTAGGCGTTTCCGTCACTAACGACTCGATTACCACTTAGTCCGCACTCCAATACCTGTAACATATACACGCTAGAGGTTTTCCCTAACAATAGTGACTATTCTTATATGCTTTTGCAATGGCTATTTCACGACTTTCGTCAATCCCTAGTCATCACTCACATCATGTACGTTATTTTACTATCTTGTATAAGTGACTTAATAATAGGACTTTTGTTATATGCCATTATAACGTATCCTGTTATTTTAAATCACATATCCACCCCAACTTGGGCCGAAGAAGCAGATATGCAAAGTGTCATTTGTACAATTGGTAGATTTTTAGCCCTACCTTCAAATAGTATAATGACTAGCATAATGCACCACACAATTACATTATAGCATAAATCGCTTATTTTTGCAAATTGATAAAAGCAATTCGAGAATTACTTCTCTTTACTATACTATGTTCCTTCTAAAAAACTATTCCATTATATCTGACTTACTTTTTTTATTTTGTGGCAAGAACGAGACGAAAAGTAAAAGAATCTCCTCCACCTGTGTATCGTAAGAATGCAAATTGTCCAGAAAGAAAGCCATTGGAATTGCCCCCACCTCGACGAAACCAAGGGCTAGCAGAGAGAATAAAATTAGAAACATCAGCACTCCAATTATTATGAAAGCGAAAATCATCAGCTCTAGAGGCGTAGTAATAAAAAGGCCCCATCTCTCCTGTTGCATCTCCTAGAATTCGATTATTCCATGTACTTGTAGAACTATTACTTGGATAAATATCAAAATATTTTTCGTATGTACTTAATTCGACTGCAGTTAATCCACTTGGGCCTACTCCACTATAAGCCGCCATAT
>CATKZK010000002.1 GCA_949841325.1 uncultured Bacilli bacterium | reverse complement strand
TTCTCATAATACTCACCTTGGAAGTATTATGGACAGCATTTGGAAAAATATTCATAATATAAATTTTTCTACTATCACAATTTTTTAATTTCTTCTTCAAATAAGGATATTACTTTTTCTTCATCACATTTTAAAGTCTTAAACTTAGATAAATATTTTCCAGTACATTTTCCGATATCTTCAATATCTTTTAGTGATAAGTCATTAGTTAATTCTAAAAGGGTTTTCCCTTCAATAAATTCATATACAACAAGAGTTATATTAAATTTTTCAAAATAATCCAATTCAAAGATTTTTGCAGTTGGTATTTGTAATTCTTTATATATACTATCTATATATTTAATATCTTTTAATCGATTATTTTTATATATTTTAATAAAGTATTTTTGATTATTTTTTCACATATATATCTTAAAGCACTAGAATGACCTCTAAAGTCTTGTTCTATAGATGAACAAGACTCAAAAAAGCTTATTTGCTTTAATAATCTATTTTCTTCAGTATTTATGTCATTATTTTCTATTTTAATTTTATTCATTCTTCCACCACTTAACGTATTCTTGTAGAACAAGTATATCATAACAATTAATATTATTATTTACTTTATCGCTAATTTATATAGATTTTTAATAAATAAAAAAGATAGCAATGACGTTATCTTTTCTTTGTTCTACAAAAATGTTCTCGTAAGTTTTCCACTTATCTTAAGAATCTTATAGTCATTTTCTATATTTTTTTAAAATTTACGGGATCAAAATGGGAACATTACTCATATTTTTCTATTAATTTTGCCATTTTTGACATTTCTAAATTCTTGCAAACCATTATAAAATAAGCTATTTACCACAACATTGTTTGTATTTCTTACCTGAGCCACAAGCGCATAAATCATTGCGACCAATTTTTTGTTCTTTCTTTACTGGTTCTCTTTTAGCCTTTTGCTTGCCATCTCCAGCTTGAACTTCCATTGGTTTCGCTGTGAAATTTTGTTTAATATCCATTTTAAGTAAGAAAGTAGCAACAGAAGCATCAATATTATCTTGCATCGCTTCAAACATTTCATATCCTTCTAAAGCATATGCCTGTAATGGATTGTTTTGACCATAACCACGCAAGTTAATTCCATCTCTTAAACTATCCATATCAGAGATATGTTTAACCCATGCCTCATCAATAACACGAAGTGTAATATGTTTTTCAAAGTCACGTGTAATTTCCTCTGGAACGATTGAAATTTTTTCTTCATAATCTGCAAGAACACGTTCAGAAATAATATCAAATACTTTATCTTCTTTTAATCCTGTTAATTCTTCTAATTTTAGTTTTGATTTCTTAAGTAAGTTATTATTTACCGTATCCATAATACCATTTAAATCATCATCTGTTAAATATCCTTCAGGAGCAATATGTGATTCAATTAAAGCATCGATGTGATCTTTAATCATATCAATGATTATTGGATGTATATTCTCCTCATCTAAAATTTGATTACGACGTTCATAAATAATTTTTCTCTGTTCAGAAACGACATTATCATAATCTAATAAGTTCTTACGCATATCATAATTGTTTCCTTCTACTTTCTTTTGAGCAGATTCAACAGATTTTGTAAACATTTTACTTCTTACTTGTTCCATTTCATCTAATCCAAGTGATTGAATCATTCCCTTTACACGATCAGCTCCAAAACGATGCATCAACTCATCTTCAAAAGAGATGAAAAATTGTGAATATCCTGGATCTCCTTGACGCCCTGCACGTCCACGTAACTGATTATCAATGCGACGTGATTCATGACGTTCTGTTCCGATTACACATAAACCTCCAAGAGCTTCAACACCTTCGCCTAATTTGATATCGGTTCCACGTCCTGCCATATTTGTTGCAATCGTTACAGCATTCTTTTCACCTGCTTTTGCAATAATTTCTGCTTCTCTTGCATGATTTTTGGCATTTAATACTTCATGCTTAATTCCTGCTTTATCTAATAATTTAGACAATTTTTCATTGGATTCAACAGAAATTGTACCCACAAGAATAGGTTGTCCTGTTTCGTGAACTTCTTTAATGAATTCAACAATGGCTTTATATTTCCCATTTTCTGTTGCAAACATTAAGTCACTCATATCTTTTCGTATACAAGGCTTGTTTGTTGGAATTTCAATAACATACATATTATAGATATCTCTAAATTCTTCTTCGTCTGTCTTGGCTGTTCCTGTCATACCCGAAATCTTAGCATACATTCTAAATAAGTTTTGGAATGTAATAGTAGCCATTGTCTTCGTCTCTTCATTAATTTGAACGCCTTCTTTGGCTTCAATTGCTTGATGTAGACCATCTGAATATTGTCTACCTTCCATCAAACGTCCAGTAAATGGATCAATAATAATGACTTTTTGTTCGCCATTTACAACATAATCAACATCTAATTTCATTCCATAATTAGCTTTTAACGCTTGGTTTATATGATGTACTAAAACCGTATTATCTGAATCATATAGATTTTTAATTTTAAAGAATTTTTCTACTTTTTTAGAACCCTCTTCTGTAAGAATAACACTCTTTGTCTTTAAGTCAACAGAATAATCTTCCTCTTCTGTTAATTGTTTAACAGACTTATCTGCCTCCATATATAGATTAGCAGAATTTACCTTACCACCACTGATAATAAGCGGGGTTCTTGCTTCATCAATTAACATAGAGTCTACTTCATCGAGTATAACATAGTTCATTTTGCGCATAACACGGTCTTCTGCACGTACAACCATATTATCACGTAGGTAATCAAATCCCACTTCATTATTTGTTGTATACGTGATATCAGCAGCATATGCAGCTCTTTTATCTTCTGTACTTAAATCATGATAGTTAATTCCTACACTAACGCCTAAGAATTCATAAATTGGTCCCATCCATTTTGCATTACGATCTGTTAAGTATTCATTGACAGTAACAACATGAACTCCTTTTCCTGATAAAGCATTTAAGTATGCTGGTAATACAGTTGAAAGTGTTTTTCCTTCTCCTGTTTTTAACTCGGCAATATTACCATAATGTAGGGCAAGCCCACATAAAACTTGAACATAATATGGTTTTTCACCAATCATACGCCATGCAGCTTCCCTTGCAGTTGCAAAAGCTTCAACGATAATATCTTCATCATTAATAGTGCTTCCCTTTTCGATTCGCTCTTTTAAACGAATTGTCGTTGCTTTTAACTCATCATCACTTTTCTTTGTATATTCATCATCTAAAGCGACAATCTTATCCGCTATTTTTCTAAACTTCTTTAATTCTTTATATTCTGTGTCAATTAAGCTTTTTAATAATCCCATTTTTCTAACCTCCAGTAATTATGATTTTATCTCTTAATAATTATAGGGAATAAAATACTATTTAAAGTATAGCATAAAAAGGCATCTTTTTTCACCTTTTTTCACTCAAAAACAAGGAAAACTTTAATTTTTTCCTCGTTTGTCATCTTTTTTACTAACTTTTTTTCAAATGATGTTAATATTTTATCTTCAGCACCATATTGATCTAAGTATTCTTGAAGAGCTTTAATTCGATTTTGTTCTGCTTCACAAAAGGCGGCATTATTATTTCTCAAAGCATTTACCCAGGAAATATTTTTGCCTTTTTCACAAAAAACATAATTTTCCCATACAGATAAAATAATAAGGATGTCCTTTTCATCTGATTCATGTTTAGATTTTTTATGACAAAAATATAAGAAACTTATGCCAATTAAAGCGACAATTAACTCAATAATTGAAAGACCCCATTTAAATCCTCTAATGCGAAGTTTTTCTTTTCCTAGTTTTTCCGTTTTTATCAAAATCCCTTTTATAGCATCTTCATTTTCTTCTAAAAGCTCCTTGACACGATAATCACTATAAATAGTATTTTCATTCGAATGATAAAAGACATCTAAGGCAGTGGAAATCAACCGTTTATATTCATCAGGTGTAGGAGCCACTTGCTCCTTTTGTTCAAGAGAAACCCAGTTTAAATAATCCAAACTTGAAAAATCAATATCATTATTAGAAATATAGAATACTAATTCACAGGTATTTTCTCCTTCCCCTACATATAACTTGAGAACGGTCTCTTCTATCGCTCCTTCCTCTATTTTCCCCGTTTCATATTTTTCTAATATCTGTCCATTATAATACCAATCTCGCTGGAATAAATCTTCCTCATCGACCATATACATATGCTCGTTGTCAAACCATTGACTTGTACGATAATAATGAGTAAACTTTTTCGTTTTTTCTAGATGAATTAAATTATAAATAATACCCCCAACAGATACAACAATAATTACAGGAATAATCGCAGTAAAAAGCATTCTTTCAAATAGACTAGAAAGTGCTGTTATGTACTTTTTAAAATTTTCTCTTTTATTTTCTATTGCTAAATTTTCTAATTTTTTATATTCTTCTGAGCTAGTAATAATAGGAGATTTTTTTATGCCTTATAGTTCATATAAATAATTTATACTCTTATTCTTCCAATATTCTTTTTCTCTTTTGCTATTTTTTAAATATTTTATTATATTTGTCATTTTCTTATCTCCTTTTTGATGAGTTCTTTTTCATAAGAACTTAAGAAGACTTCTTCATCTAATGCATATTGTTGCAGTAGTTCTGCCATATTTTTTATTCTCGCTTGCTCTGCTTTTATAAATGTTGTTATATAGTATTTATATGCCTTAAGGAAGGGAACATCTCCCTTTTTCTTCTTGAAAACATCATCATTTGCAATCGCTTCTTTAAGTTTGTTTTTCCCTTTAGTGTTTTCTTTCCCTTGTAAAAAAATGGTAGTAGAAAGAAAGAGAAGTATTAGAAAAATTGTAAAAACGTCATACGCTTTATTTCCTTCAAATTCAACGATTTCCTTGCGAATTTCTTCATAGTACTCGATTTTCATTCGCAAATAACTGTCTTCGAATATTTTCTTATGACTAAAATCCGTCAGATAAGTCTCAATAGCTTCTTCTAGTATTTGATCGAACTTTTGTGAATCTAAAATCTCTTCTCCTTCTTCATTTCCCCAATAAAAATAATCGGAAGAATAAGGGCCAACTGCTTGCCAATCATTCATCTTATCAATTGAATATTCTATATATTTCCCATCTTTTCCATAACCTATATAAAGATAAGCAGTACTATGATTAAAGTACTCTAATTCATCTAGACAAGTATAAAGTTCATACAAAGATGGATATGTTATATACTCTTTTGTATCCACTGTATCTTCATAGAGAAAATCCTGATCAAACTCTACTGTATGTTTTTGATAGATTGGCATTTCTTTTGTATAATCCTTTCTCCCAAAACAAACAACACCCAAATCAAGAGCCAATAGATAAGGAGCAAGAATACTAATTCCTTTTTTAAAATAAGCTTTCATTAACTTATAAAGTTGTTTTCTATTTTCTCTTCTAAGCTGTATAGCTTTTTGTTCATAGTCATCCCATTCGTTTCCTTCTTTACTCAATTTCCTTGCAATAATTCCCTCTTTATCATAAAAATCATAATTTGCCTTAGCCTCCCAATAGGCACTTTCATCCAAATTATTTAAAAGGACTTTAATAAATTCTTTCATTTCCCTCACCTGCTGTCTTAATATACTTCAAAAAGATAAAAATATCAAGAAAAAATCCGATTCTCACGAATCAGATTTATTTTACATTATTTACTATTGATAATTCCATATTGTCCATCTTTTCTCTTATAGAGAACAGATAAACAATCTTCATCAACATTTTTGAAAAGATAAAAATCATGGCCTAGCAAATCCATTTGTAATAAAGCTTCTTCTTCTCCCATTGGCTTAGAGTCTATTGTCTTACGTTTTACGATTTTTGTATCTTCTTCTTCACTTTCAAAATCTAACATGGCAAAGTCCATCACTTCTACTACTTTATGACGATTTAAACGAGTCTTATTCTTTCTTATCTGTCTTTCTAATACATCAATAACTTTGTCTATTGCTGCATATAAATCAGCATTTTTTTCCTCTGCTCTTAATGTATACTTATTTGTTGGAATTGTAACCTCAATAATCTCATTTCCATTTTGAACACGAACGAGAACATGAGCATCCAACTTACTTGGTTCTTCAAAGTATTTTTCGAGTCTAACAAGTTTCTCCTTTACGTAGTTTTTGATGGCGTCTGTTATTTCAATCTTATCGCCACGAATATTAATGTTCATAGTTATTCCTCCTACTATTATTATAACAGGGAAATAAGAAAGTTTAAAGAATTTTTATCCTACTTGTACGATAACTTTTTCTGCCACTTCAATTGCTTGTAAACCTTTAGCTGTTTCAACTAATTTAAAATCAACGATATCACCTTCATTTAAAGTTTTATAACCATCTTTTAAAATAGCCGAGTAATGGACAAAAATATCGTCTAAGCTTTCAACTTCTATGAAACCATATCCTTTATCATTGTCAAACCACTTTACTTTACCGGTCATTTTTACACCTTCTTCCTTCTTTGAATAGATCCATTATAGTGGATGAAAGAAGAAAAAAGTGTCGAAACCTGTCGACACTCTCTACTTTTTTATAAAAGATTAGGAATTTGATATTTTTTTACTAAATAAGGTACTTTTTCACCATTCTTTAAACGAAAATATCTTCCTAAAAAATTGTATTCCATCACTTGTTCTGTATTAACGATACAATTAGGATGAGATACCATAAATTTTTCATTAAGTTTCATAAGAAGTTCCTCTATATTCATAGAATAGGAAATACTTCCTTTTTCCGTTACAGCTATCCATTTACCTTTTACAAATTTCAGATAATAAATCTCATTTTGATTCTCTATCATTATAATGCCCTCGCTTGTCTTTCTAAATCGCGTTTTTTAAGCGCTTCTCTTTTATCATATAATTTTTTACCTTGGCATAAGCCTAATAACATTTTTAACTTATCTCCTTTAAAATAAAGTTTTAAAGGAATAAGCGAATGTCCTTGTAGTTTTACATCTTCCTCAAGTTTGCGAATTTCGTGTTTATGTAAAAGTAATTTTCTACTTCTACGCTCATCATGGTTAAAACGATTTCCCTCTTCGTATTTGGCAATGTACATATTAAGAACCATCATCTCGCCATTTTTAACACGAGCATAAGTATCTTGTAAACTGACACTGCCTTTGCGAACTGATTTGATTTCTGTTCCCGTTAAGACAATACCACATTCTACTGTTTTTAAGACAAAATAGTCGTGGTATGCTCTTCTATTATTTATCTCGATCATGCTGTTTCTCCTCTTCATCAATTATCATAAAATCGATAAATCCTTCCTCTTTTGTCGCTGCAATACATCTTACATGGAGTTTATCACCAATAGTATATTTTTTCTTCGTATTTTTTCCCATGAGACATTGTAATTCTTCTATATACTGATAACGATCATCTTGTAAAGTATCAAGTGGGATTAAACCTTCAATTAAATTAGGCAATTGAACATATATCCCCCATGAAATGACACCACTTATCATTCCCTCATACTCTTCTCCTATATGATCTTCCATATATTCTGCCATTTTAATTTTAGTGACTTCTCTTTCTGCTTCTACTGATTGTACTTCGCGTTCACTTGAGTGACTTGCGATTTCTGGATTATGATGTTCCCAGTAATTTTTAGTTTTTTCATCCTTTTGATTTTCAAAAAGATATGTCCGAAGAAGTCTATGAATTTGTAAATCAGGATATCTTCTTATGGGTGAAGTAAAATGAGTATAGTTTTTACTCGCAAGACCAAAATGACCAATATTGGCTTCACTATATTTTGCTTTTGGCATACTACGAACAGCCATCGCCCTGTATAGAGATGCTCGATCATCTTCTACTTTAATTTGAGCAAGTAAGCTTTGGAATGTCTTTGGATTTATATTTTTATATTTTCCCTTAATCTGTTGTCCTGTTTGAGAACAAAATTGAATGAATGCTTGTACTTTTTCCTCTTTTGGTACTTCATGCACACGATATAAACTCGGAAGATTTTCTTGCATAAATGTTTTGGCAACCGTTTCATTGGCAATCACCATGAAATCTTCAATCATCATCTCGCCTTCTCCACGTTCACGTTTGATTACATCAATGGCTTTTCCTGATTCGTCGATGACAATCTCGGCTTCTGCAACATCAAAATCACTTGCTCCACGATTCATTCTTTCTTTTCGAATAAGACGAGCAAGTTCGTGCATTTCTCTTAAGATACTTACATAGTCTTCATATCCTTCAGGTATTTGTTTATGGTCAAGCACTTGATTTACCGCATCATAATTCATCTTTTTAACAGATTTAATTAAAGAGGGATAAATAGAGGATTCTATTACCATTCCTCGATGGTCAATACGCATCTCACAAGTAACGGCGCATCTTAAAACATCAGGATTTAAAGAACAAATGCCATTTGATAAGATATGAGGCAGCATCGGAATTACGGTATCAGCTAAGTAGGATGATGTTCCTCTTGTGAAAGCTTCTTTATCAAGAGGAGAATCATAAGGAACATAATGGGAAACATCAGCAATGGATACTCTTAAAAGATAATCATTATCGACGCGTTCTAAGCCAATTGCGTCGTCAATATCCTTTGTATGGACACCATCTATTGTAAAAATGATTTTATCTGTTAAATCTGTTCTTCCCTCTTTATCACTTTCTAAAACTTCTGTAGGTAACTGTTCTGCTTGCTCAATAACTTCTTTTGGATAGTCTAAATAGATCTCGTATTTAGCGGCTATACTTAAAATATCTTCTCCTGGATCATCTTTATGACAGATATGTTTAATAATGTTCCCACGATATTTATTCTTTCCAATATGATTTCCTAAGGCAACCGCAACGATTTCTCCTTCTACACAGCCCTTTAAATTTACTTCAAAAATCACGCCTTTATCTTCTTTTGGTACAAAGGTAAGAATTCCATCTAATGATTTAATTTCTCCTATGAAATGATTTGTAGCTCTTTTTAATACACGAATTACTTTTCCTTCATGTTTCTTTTCATCTAATATTTCAACAAGTACCATATCTCCATCTAAGGCATATCCTAGATTTTCTTCTTTAATATGAATATCCTCTTCCTCTTTTAAAAGAAGGAAACCGTATCCACCCTTTTTTACATCAATAATTCCTTTTCTAAAATTTGGACATTTACTATATAAGATATACTTTTTCTTTTTCGTATAATATACTTCATAATCTTGTACTAAAGAGGTCAATGTGTTTTCTAGTTCTTGTAATTCTTCAACTGTAGTTAAACCCAATTGATCATTGATACTTATGATATCTAGTGCACTGTATTCATTCTCTAATACTTTTAGAACTTCTTCTTTCAAATTATCACCTATTTTCTATCTTTATTTTATCATAAAAAAGACACATCAATAAAAAAAGTACATCAAATGTACTCCTTATTGTAAATAAAGAATTAACGAAATAACAAAGAATGCAATTCCAAGAAGTAATGTCAAACGACTAATAAATAATTCTGATCCACGTTCTTTTTGTACTTGGAATAATTCTTGATTTCCTCCAGATATAATTTGTCCTCCTGCTTGTGCTTTATTTCCTTGTAATAATACAAGAACAATTAACAACACAGAGATTACAATTAAAGCTGTTTCCATTTCATCACCTAATTTCTTCCTTAATTTAACATATTTCTATAAGTTTTTCAAGAAAACTTATGCAACAATCTAAAATATATGCTCTAGTATACTGTAAATCAGAGAATAACGCAATAGATTTTATAGAGCATATATTAAAAAATGTTGTGGAATAGGAGAAAAAATGATATTCTAAGATAGAAGTAAAGGAGTTTATGAAAAGATGAAAAGTTTTTTAAAAGTGTTGCTGACTCTTTGGATGACAGGCTTATTTTTTCTTTTAAGTGTTGTTGTTTGTTTTAAGGGAATTGCAATTGATACGACAGATCAAATGGTCAAGAATGAATTGAAGAAGAGTATTCGAGAATCTGTAAAGGATGAAGTTACAGAAGATACTTTGAAGAAAATCGAAAAAAGAATTGATGACAATAAAGATGTAAAAGAATTAATGGATAAGTATATGACTCAATTTATAGAAAATGTGGGATCAGGTGAGAAAACACAAATTGATATGACAAAAGATTTTGAAAGTCTTATCAATTTTGGAGAAGACTTATTGAAGGATTTTGACATTGAAATTGATGAAAAGACAAAGGAGGAGTTGCTATCTCCTGAAGTAGCTAAAAAGTTTAATGATGAATTAAATAATACCCTTGATGAAATCAATCAAGACATTGGAACAGATCAAAAAAGAGCCATTCAGATTTTTGCATTTATTACTAGTAGCAAATTTAAGATGATTCTTATTGGTTTAATTGGTATCGCTTTACTATTCATTGCATTACTAAATAAGAATTTCTATTCATGGTTAAAGAATTTAGGTGTTGCAAGTATTATAACAGGATTTATCTTAGTTCTCTTTATTCCAATGATAGCAAAATTAATTGCCGAAGCGGGAAGTGATATCGAGATTAAAACAGCAACAGGAACGACATTTGGTACAGCGTTACTTATTATTGGTATTATTTCCTTTATTCTTCATTTCATTATTGTGAAGTTCAAAAAGGAAAAGAAAGAAAAAGAACCAGAGGGTGCAATTCTCTAGTTCTTTTTTTAGTCATTTTGTAAGAGTGAAGCCACAATGGTATGATAATAGTCATAGCCTCTGAAGTTGGTCTCAATGTTTTGATTTAGGAACTTTTCAGAATCTTTTTTACATTGCATAAGGATTTTATAATCCTTTTTTATATCCGCGATTTTAAAGATCATGTCTCCACTTTGACGAATTCCAAATAAATCTCCACTTCCTCGCATATTAAAATCACACTCTGAGATATAAAAACCATCATTACTCTCTTCTAAAACATGTAGACGAGGAGTATCTTTATCTGATACTAATAAACACTTAGACTGAATCTCATTTCTACCTACTCTTCCTCTTAACTGATGCAACGTTGCAAGACCAAAACGTTCTGCATCAAAGATAACCATCATCGTTGCATTTTTGACATCCACACCCACTTCAATAACTGTCGTTGAAATTAAAATATCAAGTTTCCCTTCTTTAAAAGAATTCATAACTTCTTCTTTTTCTTGTGGTTTCATTTGGCCATGGAGAATCCCTATCGCATGTTTTTCTTTAAAGTTTTCTTTTAAAAGAGTAGCAATCTTTTCAATATCATGCAAATCCATTTCCTCATTTTCTAATATAAGGGGTACAACAGCATACACTTGATGATGTAAACGTATTTCTTCTTCGATTTCTTTGACAATGAATTTGATGTCTTTATAGGTTTTCACAAAGGTGAGAATTTCTTTTCTTCCAGCAGGTTTATCTTTAATCATTGAAATATCCATATCACCATAGATAGTTAAGGCATATGTTCTTGGAATGGGAGTTGCTGACATATAGAGAACATCAGCATATTTTCCTTTATTTTGTAATGTTTTTCTTTGATTCACACCAAAGCGATGTTGTTCATCGGTAATAACAAGACCAATATTATAAAATTCTACATTTTCTTCTAATAAGGCATGAGTTCCAATTACGACATCAATCTCGTTATTTTTTATTTGTTCGATAATCTCCTTCTTTTCTGATTTCTTTTGAGATCCAACAAGCAATGCAACTCGAATATGAGGAAATAATGTAGTAAAATTTTCATAATGTTGGCGCGCCAATACTTCTGTTGGCGAAAGCAACGCACTTTGATAGCCGACTTCAAGATTTAAAAGAATAGCAATAAAACTAACGATGGTCTTTCCACTTCCTACATCTCCCAAGATTAAACGATTCATTCTTTTAGGTCCACGAAAGTCTTCCATTATTTCCTGTATTGCCAAATGCTGATCCTTCGTTAATGAAAAGGGAATAGTTTTTAAAATCGCCTCAAGATGTTCTTCTCTTACCTCTTTCTTTATATAATCATCATAAATTTGATTTTTAAATTTCATCAAATTCATTTTAAACATGAATTCAAATAATTCCTCATACTTGAGTTTTAGCTTTGCTTGTTTTAAATTGTCTAAGGATGTAGGATGATGGATTTCTTGAATGGCCTTTTTTGTCTCCATAAATCCATATTGGGCTCCAATATAAGTTGGAATAATTTCACTTATATCTTGACATCTTTCTAATGCATTTTCTATAACACTTGAGAGAGTAGAACCTTTTATTCCACTGATAACATGATAAACAGGTTCGACTTCAGTTTTAGTAAGTCCATAAAATTTAATATCATTTGCTGTAAAGGTATTTTTTAAACGATTGTATTTCCCAATTAGAGTAATTGCTTTTCCTATTTTTAAATGTGTACTTAAAAAAGCACGATTGTATATGACTACAGAAGTTGTGATATTGCATGTTTCAATAGAAAAAAGCAGACGATTAAAGTTTCTTTTAATATAGGAAACTTTTGCAGGAGAGATGACTTTGCCTGTGATTACAATTGTCTCCTCTTCACTTGCATCTAAAATATTTGTTGGCGAATATACATTATAGCGATAGGGATAATAACGAATTAATTCATCTACTGTATGAATTCCCAATTTTGCTAAATGTTCATATGTTTTAGGACCTACTCCTTTAATTTCTGTAAGTTCCATTTTACCACTCCTCAAAAATATATAAAAAAAGTAAAAAAAGTGTTGACAAAAATACCCTTTTCGATTAGTATATATATCACCAATTCACTTACATGCGAATTGGTGCTAGTATCACACTAGCCAACCCCTTTTTATTCTTTGAAGCAGTTCTCAGGGGGACTGCTTCGTTTTTTTATTTTATAATGAATCTTTCATATAGTTAGCTAGTGAATGGACATTTTCTTATGTCCTTTTTATTATATCAAATTATTCTTTTATAAGTTGTTAAATATATAAAAATTTTAAAAAACTACTAGGCAATGGCATAGTAGTTATATTTATAATGCTAATATTTTATCATTTTCTTTTTACTCTCTTATAAATAGTATAAGATCCTAATTCGCCTGTTTCCGAAACACCAATAATAAAACGATTTGCAAGAATGCTTTGTGGTAATTCTATTTTATTTATTAAATTATAAGCTCCTTTAATATTATCTATGTTATCATCCATAAATAGAGTCGTATGATATTTATAATTTAAATCATATTCATGTAATCTAATGTTATAATTTTCTAATAAAATACTATTCAAATCATCATGTACTTTATCTAAGTCTTTGTTTCGATGGCATCTTATCCATATTATATTGTCATACATTTCTAATTTATAAATATCTATTTTAAACGGTTGTATAGATAAGTAATAATGGATTACTTCTTCTATAACATTATTGAAAATAGAATCATCAATTTTAAAAGATGCCTTTAATGAAATATGCAAAGGTAGAGTAAAACAGGAATTTTCAAAACCAATACTTTCATCTATTAACTTTGCTCTATTTTTTATTTCTGAAAGCTCATTATCAACATCTATAGCTAAAAATATATACATATACTTTCTCCTTCCTCTTTGGTCTTTTTTATAAATTATCACAAAAAAAAATAGAAAGTCATCATTATACTTTCTGTTTTATAAAATTGAAAATTGTATGGAATTCATTTTCATAATGGTATACAGGAATTTTAATATTCTTAGGTAATTCCATATCTCCTGCTAGTAAAGCATACTTTTTTTCTAACTGATTGAGTACTTTCACATTTAGAGGACATACAATTACTTCATTTTTGTTTAAGTAACAATAATTTGTAGAACTTGACCAATTAAAGATAATGATATTATCTTCATTGAGATGATTCTTCACAATATCGACATCATTTTTAATACGATAATCTAAAATACCAATACGATCAAAGACATAACGGTAACAAAATAAATCAGAATGACAAAGAAGTGTGTCAAGAATAAATACATATTTATTTTTAATAAATCCTTTATTAAGAAGAGATCGCAAATAAATGATTAATTTTTCAACATTATCTACTTTGCCATTTTTGATATAGCGTCCCTCATACTGTGTTACTTTATTTGAAAAAATATAGATGGTTTTATCTGTTAATTTGACATAAATTGTTTTAATACAGATTATCTCATTTCATTAAAATCTTTATCGTAATATTCGTCTGGATTAACATTAGTACCATTATATAATAATTCAAATAGGAGCATGTTTTCAGTTTCACTTACAATTTTGTTTTTTCCACTTGAGGCAATGACTTCCCCTTTATTAACGGTCTCTCCAACAGATACTTTTGGATCTTTTACACTAGAATATTTAGAAGTAATGTTATTGGTATGTTTTATTTCAATAATAGAACCAAAGATATCATCTTCTGTAATACTTAAGACTTCGCCTTCATAAACAGCAACAACATCGAACGCTTCTTTATCACTATAAAGAATTCCCGTATTTGGCATGTATGTATTCTCATAAAGAATTAAAGATTTTTCTTGAACCTCTTTTTCTTTCTTTACATCATAATAATTCGTGTGTACACTTACACTCTCTGCTGTATAAGGTTTGCTTGCTTTATTTTCTACTTCTGTATTAACGGGAATATACGTTGAAGCTAAGTCTCTTAATACATAAGAATTATTATCTGTGTTAAGAGATGAAAAAATAGAAGAGGAAACAAGAGATGTTAAAGCAACCACTGAAACTACAATAACTGCAATACCTGTCGTAATGACCCAATTTTTTAAGTACAATTTCTTTTTCATATAATCACCTTTCCTAATAAAAGTGTTTACATTTTAAGAAAAATTATACTAATAAGTTTTCAAATTAATATCATTATAATAATATTTTAAAATGCTCTCATATGTTTGACCCGATTTTGCTAAATAATTAGCACCATATTGGCTCATTCCTACTCCATGTCCATAGCCATAAGTTGTGATGAGATAGTGATCATCCGTTTTCGTAATTTCAAAATCAGTACTTCTAAGGGATAACAACTTGCGAAATTCAATACCACTCATTTCTTTATTATCAACACTCACTTTCGTTACATGATGATTTGTATCTCGTTCTTTGATTTCAATTGTATTAAAGATTCCAAGTAAAGTGGTTAGTTCTTCTTCTAAAAATTCTGTTTGGACTTCATAATTCTTACTCTCTTTATCCCAAGAAGACTCTACTGATTTTATATTTCCTTCGCCAAATACAGCTAGACTACTTTCAGTTACGCCATTAGATGTTGAAAAGTAAAAAGATTTAAACAATTCATTATTTTGAGTCATAATAACATTCTTTACTGAAGCGACCGCTTTTTTGATTTTTTCATAATATACCTCATAGTCGCTTCCCCATTTTTCTCTTTGCTTACTTGTATCGATATAACATTGGTCTGTTTCATTTTCTAGCTTTATATTAGGATTTTTTGCTAATCGATATTGGGCAAAGGTACGAGCAGCTACTGCTTGGGCTTTTAAAGCTTCCTCTTCATATAAAGCAGGCATCTCACAAGCGACAACACCTACAATGTATTCTTCAATATCTGGATAGCTTTGCTTTTCTTCTGCTATCTTAGAAGTCTTTATTTCTGTTGATGTATTTTCTTTAATCGATTGCTTTTCTGTCGAATCCGTTATTTCATTAATGACAACCATATCATCTTTAAAACTTTGATTAAAATAAGAAAAAAACCAATAGAGTCCGATTACTACTATTGGTACTACAATTAGGGTCATTATCTTTTTCATTGCATCCTCCTAGAGTGAATAGTTTATCATCACTAGTACATCATATAAAAAAGAAGTAAAAATATAACTCATGGCAATCATAAGAAAGGCAACAAAGAAACGAAATTCCCAAACATGATTTTCCTTAAATAGACGATTTAAATTCATACCTGACACGATAAAAGCTGAAATCATAAAAGAAACTGCGTAAAAACAGAGCTTAATTGTCATATGATTGCTCCATTTTACTTATTTTGTCAATTCGACGAACATGTCTTTCATCTTCACTAAATGGGGTTTCAATAAATTCAAGTACCATCTTCTTTAGTTCTTCTATTGGTTCCTTATAACTTAAAGCTACTATATTCGCATTATTATGTTCGCGAGAAAGATGAGCGTCCTCTATTGAATTAACTTTGGCACAGCGGATTCCCTTTATCTTATTGGCTGCAATGGACATACCGATTCCTGTTCCACAAAGTAAAACACCTAAAAGAGCTTCTCCTTTTGTCACACAATGGGATACTTTTAAAGCATAGTCAGGATAGTCATCAATAGGGGTATTTTCTGTACTACAATCAATAACTTGAATATTTTTATTATGCAATAGTGCAATAAGTTCCTTTTTCTCTTCTACACCATTATGGTCAGTAGCAATGGCAACTTTCATTTTTTATCTCCTTTCATGGCTTCTTCAAATAGAGGAAGTAGTCCTGTATTTCCTTTTCTATGTACTGGAAGTTGATATAAATCATGTCCTGGAAAATCGTTTCCTTCAATTAAACAAGGTGCTGTTGGCCCTAAACAAACATCCCATCCTACATAGCCTATTTCAGGAACAATTTCACAAGCATCTATACATAATTTCTTTACATCTTCCCACATAGGAATTTGTAAACCCACAATGGGAGCTTTTGTCATTGGATGTTCATAGTAAACATTCTTTTCCTTATCGATAGCAGGATATTTGACCTTCCCAAATCGAATATCAATCGTTGTTACCATTCCTCCATGATTAAAATTATCCACTACATTCCCGTGATTTCCAATACGAAGTAATGCAGCTACCACTTTTTTATTAAGCGTTACAATTCTTAAAGTATTGACAGATTTTGCATAAACATTATTAAGTACCTGATTTTGCATTGCCACTTCTTCTACTAATACTTGACCATTCTTTACAAGCTTATGATAAAGTTTATTAGCATCGACTTTTGAAACATTTAATTTTTCTACACCTTTTCCACATGATAAAGATAATGGTTTTACAATAATCTCTTTTTTATTCTTTAAAAATTCTTTAAATTCTTCTTCATTATCCTTTAAAAGAATCCAATCACGATTTAAATATTCATCAAACAGTTCATTAAACAAAGCTTTATCTTCAAACTTATAAGCTTCTTTCATATTGTTATACTTCTTTGTGATTTTATTATTAATTCCCCTTGTAACAATAGTCTTTCTCTCTTGACGATTCATTTTATACATTTCAAATTGATAATAGTCGATATACCCAGCTTGATACTTGAATCCACAAGCAGCAATATCAAAAAATATTCCAATTTTATTCTTTCCAGTTTTTTGATGCACCTGATGGATGGTTTTAAAAAAGTTTTTATAATTCATCTTTACAATTCTTTTTGCTAAATATGTTATCTTACCCATTCATTCACCTTCTTATTTTTATTATACCATGAATTATACTTTTATAAAGAGAGAATTAGTGCTAAAATACATTTTAATTGGAGGAAGATTCATGGAGTATGAAGAGATAAAAACACCTAGACAATTATTAGAATTTATGTATCAAAATATTCAATACGGCTTTGTCGATGATGAAGGAAGGGTATATGGTAGTTTTGATATGCAAGCGTTCCAAATAGGTTGTAAGACGAAATGGAGGTTATCTTCTACTGAAAGATTATTACAAGTAGGTTATGGACATTGTTTTGACGTTACAGAATTTGAAAGAACTTGGTTTTTAGAACATGGCTATGAAGTCAAAACGATGTTTATTACTTTTGATTGTCCCTATAAAGTAAATTTCACTTGTCATGCTTATTTATTATTCCATAAAATGAATCACTACTGTTATTTTGACTATAAGAGAGGAATTTTTCCTTTTTCCTCTTATGAAGAGGCAATTCTTTTTCAAAAGGAACTACATATTGAACACAATAAACAACAAAAAGTCAGTAAAAAAGAGATACAATATATTAAAATATATGAATATCCCACTCCCCCTTTTAACTGTACAGATGATGAATTTAAAATGCATATAAAATTACATGGAAAAGAAATAATCCTACCAAAAGAAAAAACATATAGTTTAAAATAAAAAAAAGATATAGGGGAATTCCCCTATATCAAATCACTAACTTCTAAATATACTTTTACTAAACAACTCTTTTTTATCTTCTGTAAATTTGTACGACTAATCGCTAAAATTTCACTGATTTCTTCTTCTGTTGTATCACTAAAGAAGTATTTAATAAAGTATAAAGCTTCTTGATAAGTTAATTTTATCGACAAATTTAATATTCGATAATACATCACTTCTACAAACTGTTCTTCATCTATCTTTCTTCCTACCATATTTAATATTTGATTCGGATGAAGAGAAGAGCCATTCACTTTATCAATTCTTATTTGGTTTGCTTTTAATGAATAAGAGTCATTCACTTTATAAAAGAATTTAATATCATTAAATCGAGTGAATAGTGCTTTAAGTTCTTTTCTTAAATTTGCATCATAATACTTGGAAATTAATGGTTCATTTAATAAAGTAAGAAATTCATTATTCTTAGCCATTTTAATAACTTCACTTGGCAAATTTGAAAGTATTTGAAAATTTAAAGTATCTTCCATTTCTACACCTCAGTGGACCTTCTATGAGTAAACTATAATAGAGACTTTGTCGCCATATGTCAATACTTTTCATCTTCTTTTAAATCATTAAATACTTCAACTAGCTTTTTTGGAAGGGGTAATCCGATTATTGCCCAGTTTTCTAAAATGGAAATGGCCTCATTAGCAATAAAGAAATAAAGAGTTAATGTTCTAATAGCCATGCTTTCATCATGAACAATATACCCAAATATTGTTGCCAAAACAACAACACATAAATAGCCAATTTTTTTAATGATTCCTTTCATACTTTTCTTACTATTTAGTTTCTTCTTATAAATCCCCTTACATAAACCAGTTAAATAATCCAATACGATAAAGATAAGTAAAGCATTAAATAAAGCATCAAATCCCCCTATAAGATAAGTAAAAAAACTTAAGCCCAAACAGTTTATTCCCATTTCTACCTTTTCCATCGAATCACTTCCTTATCCTCAATTCCTGACCTACTTTAATAAGATTAGGATTATTGCCAATAGTTGATAGATTATCTTGATAAATTTTCTTCCAAGTAGTTTGAAACTTTTTTGCAATCTTAGATAATGTATCTCCTTTTTTAACAATATAAAAGAATTCATTAACTAAAGTTTCTTGTATTTTTTTATCACCTAGTAAATAATCTTTTGGATTCACATACGCTTTTCCTTTCTTTACAGCAAAATGAAGATGTTTTCCTGTTGATTTCCCTGTTGATCCTATAATACCTAGATAATCTCCCTTTTTGACAATACTATTTTTCTTTAAGGTAATAGAGCCATATTTCATATGACAATATACTGTAGAAATATTGTTATTATGTGCGATTGTAACATAATTACCAGATGAATATTTTTCACTATATCCTTTAACATTCTTTTTAACAGAAGTAACAGTTCCATCTTCTACAGCAATAATGGTCTTTCCACCTATTAAATCGATTCCCTTATGATTGCTTGTTACATATTTTTTAGTAATTTTATTATAATACTTTCTCTTCCCATAATCAGAAGTTACTTTAATTGTCTTTTTTCTTTAAAATGCTTTAAAATAACATTCTTAAACTTATAACTCATATTAGGCAACTCTTTTCAAAATTGAAACTGCTAAATATGGAGGTAATAGACTTGTATTATCTGTTCTTCCATCAAGAGAGGTTGCTACATTCTGATTCACTTGTCTATCTGTATGAGACATTTTAGGGCTATCTATTGTCTGATTATATGGTATTGCAGTTCCATATTTACGGTTGTAATACATGACTCCTTGAGCACATCCAATTCTTGCATAGGCATTATTTAAAGTATGGTGATGTCCTATAGTTCCTCCTGTTGTTCCTACTGGATAAGTTGAACTTGCTGCCATTAAAAATTGATTTTGAATTCTTTTCCATATTCCATTTAGAAATGTTCCTGGATTTACTTCATTCCAAGGGGATAGATAACATCAATATTTACCCCTTCTTCTACTTCTGTAAAACAATTTCTTATTTTTTCTTCATTCATATTCTTTTCCTTCTTTCTTTTATTTGATAAAAGTAAAAGAGTGATAGGTTATCACTCTTTACACTCATATGTTTCTAACTTTTTCTTTAATTTATTTAATACAGCTTTTCTGTCATTAAATACTTCTTCATCTTTCCAATTTTCTAAATCCTCTTCAATAGCTTTTAACCCTTTTTCTTTTTGTTCTTTGGTTAATTCTTTTTTCTTCATTTGTTCATTTGCTAGTATCATCCAAAAGATTGGCTCATCAAGGGGATCTTCTAAATATTCTTCATAATAGTCGATCAATTCATCTATCATTTCTTGATTACTTGTTCCATTTTTTACACTCCTATTATAGAATTTTTTATAATCACTTCTTAAATCCTCGGCTACATCATTTCCATAAAGCGATTCACTCCAATAATTTAATTTTCGATTCCTTATATCAAATTTTATTTTCCCTGAATTCATTAGTTTTTCCAATCTCAATGAAAATTCGACGTCTCTACGCGCATTTTCTCTTATTTCTTTATTTCCCTCTTTTGTATAGCAGTATGCCTGCTTTAAATTGAAGTCCCTATAATACTTCAGCATATTTTCTTCAATATATTTAAAAGAGCTCATTTCTACATGCATATATGTAAATGGAAGATATTCTTTTATTGGGGTTTTTAAGTTATAATTTCCAAGATACTCGAACTTCTTAATATTCTTTGGCTTATAAATATCAGTAATATAGCAATACAAGTACCCATATTCATCTGGATAAAACTTGATATCTTTTCGTTCTTCTAATAGTTGTTCATATGTCTTCTTTCCTGATAATGGAAAATGACGTCTTTCATATGTGAAATATCGTAGCTTTATATAAGGCAATTCATCTAGTTCTTTTTGGCTTGATGGAACTTTACAATCATTTGTTAGTTTTACTCTATATGTTAAAAGTGTGTCCTCTCTATCATCACTTTCATCCTGATACTCCTTTTCATACTCATCTACTATACACCGAATATATAAAAGATATCGTCCCTTATATTCTTCATCCTGTTCTATTTTATAAGCAAATACATCTCCTGCTTCACAGTTTTTTATTGTTGGACTTTTAGTCATTTTATTCTCCTCCTACATACACTTCTCCATACATATTTCTCTTTAATGGTTCAACATACCTATTATATTTTTCTGATCCAGGTCTAATACTGTTGATTTGATTACTGATCGGATTTAAAGGATTTCGATTTAACGTTTGATAGTATTCTATATAGTATTGTTCCCATACTCTTGCTTCCAATTTTGTTTCGATGTCCCATTTTTCTCTTTCAAAAGTTAATTCTTTTCGAAATGGATTACTTTTATGAGCTTGCTCACGTTTTTTTTCATCACTTGTCATACCAACATATTGAGCTTTCCCAGATGAATCGACTAATTTATATACAGTATATTTCTCTTTGTCCTTCTTTTTTGACGAGTTCTTTTTTGCTTTGGCTGCTTTAGTTGCGGCTATAGATGCAGATGCTGCGGCTGCAGCTCTTTCTTTTGCTTTATAAACTGCAGTATTTAAAGCATCGACACCATTTGTAATAATAGGTGCTGACGCTGTAAGAAGATTCTTTGTTGCAATTACTGCTCCATATCCCAATAAAACAGCGGAACCTATAACTGCACCAACTATTGTTCCTGTAATTGCAAAATCTCCTGAATCATCTATATAGGTTATTGGATTGTTATTGGCGTATACAAATAAGTTGTATCCTAAATGTTTACTATTTCCTCCTAGTATACAATCTGCATTAATAAATCTACCCCATAATGGATTGTAGTATCTACTCTTTAAGTAATATAGATTTGTCTCTTCGTCATAGTAGTAACTTCTATATCTGTATGGGTTTAACCTTCCTATATGATTATTGTCTGTTATTTCTTTTCCTTCATTATCTTCTATAGATAATACATTCCCATACGCATCATATCTATACTTAACAATTAACTTATAGCTACTATCATAGATTCCTGTTATGTCTCCTTGACAGTTCTTTTGATAATAGTAGATTTCTCCATTTCGCATCACACCTACTAATTCTCCACTATCATCTCGTATATAGTATAACACATCTCCTTCTCTTTCTTCAACTAAGATGTCTTCATCTTCCAAGTAATACTTCGTTTTTACTCCATTTACTTTTTTCTCTGTTCTTAGTCCTGCTACATTATAGGTATAGTCTACTTCTAGATTATGATCTTGATAAGAGGTTAGTTCTCTTCCGTTATTCCATGTTAATACTTTATTTCCTATAGTAAGTGGATTCCCTATTGCGTCATATTTAATCGTTTCTTCATTTACTTTAGTTAGTTGATCTTCCCATAAAGTATTGGTATATTCAAATGTATCCCTACTTATTGTTGTATTGGTTTCAATATCTTTGATTTCTCTTTTGCTGATATTCCCTTCTTCATTATAAGTGTAGATATAGTTTCTATTGATTTCATAGTTGTTATCACTTATAAGTTGATTTCTATTATCATAGATGTATTCATTTACTACTTCTTCATTTTTTGTTATTTTCGTTATGTTATATAGATTATCATATGTAAATTGATAGATGTCTTCACCTATTTTTATTTTATCTATAATTAGAGATGTTTTATTGCCTACTCTCTTATATGTATATTCAACTGGAAGCTCACCATTAATTGTTCTTACCTTTAATCTTCCAATTGCATCATATTCATAATTGATTTCTTGATTATCTACCTTTAGTTTGATAATAGAGTCATCTTCATTATAGGTATATTCAATTGTATGTTCCATTGATTTAAATACTTGTTTTTCTTTTGAGACATTGCTATTTACATCATACTCATACTCAATAGACAAATCATTATCAATTATAATATTTGCTACTCTTTGAGCATAATCATATTGAAATTTTAAAGCTTGACTTGTTTCATTATAGATTGAATCCATTAATCCTTGATAATTATAATGATAACTGTATGTTTTATTTCCTTTTTTAACCGTATTCATTCTATCAAAATCATCATAAGTATATTCTACAGTTGCACCATTACCATAAGTTGACTTCTTTAATTTTCCATCATTTTCTTCATACTCATTAGTGATTAAACTTTGGTTATTAATCTTAACAGAATTCGTCTTTTGGAAATTGTCATAATCAAAAGTAAATGCCTTATTTCCACTTTGAATAGACTTTAACATTCTATTGTCATAATTGTACTCGATTATCTTATCATCAGTTTCTACTTTTGTAAGTTCTTTTTTCTGATTATAAGTATATGAAGTAGTTTGATTATTGGCATTTGTTATTGTTGAAATAAGGCCTGTATTTGGATCTATATCATAAACTGTTTTTTCCCCTAAAGCATCTATTGTCTCTTTTATAAATCTTCCATCTTCTGTATAATGTGCATTTTCTTCTATATATTCTTTTGAATGAATATCTTCTAAATAAAATTCATAATGAACATCATTTTCTACTAAAGAGGATAATACAATGTTATTATTTTCTTCTTTTAAATATAGATTTGCAACTTTAATATAATAAGATCCATTTTCTTTATGTTCAAGTGTAAAATTAGATGGTGTTCCTTTTGAACAATGTACAGTATTATCTGCAGTATGTAAACTATAATTTGAAAGTATAGTTGGTCTTATAACATATAAGTTATTTGTATTCGTAAATGTAAACGCATAATGATTACAAGTATCCTCACTTGATTTTAAAGACTTATCTATTGGATTAACTGTGACATACTTATTTGTCCCCTTTAATCGAATATAATAATCTCCATTTATTTCTTTACCTTGTGGATTTGTACTTTTAATAATCGTTTTAATAGGGTTTCCAAAGGTGTCATATTTTATTTCGTTAGTTATTCCCGTTGGACTAGTTCCTCTTAGTAATCGATCTGTAATGACATTATCATATTCATAATAGAAGTGATTTCCTTTGGGATTAAAAGAGGCAATTAGCTGGTTATTTTGATCATATTTGAATTGATTTGTTTGGTTCGTTATATCATAAGTTGATATGATATTTCCAAATTCATCATATTCATAAAAGTAAGAACCTAGATTTTTGATAAGAGAGAAATTGGTGACATATAGATTGTTAGCTTCCATTGAACTTATAATCGTTAAGAAAATAGATTCATAATCATTTAGGGCTACATAAGTCTGACTAAAATATTGCCATTCATCAGCATGATAATTAAGAATAATATTATCAGTTCCATGACCAAATTCTTCGTCATTTGGACTTACAAATTCTAACTGCGCAAAATTACCAAAGAAATCAGCCATCATTCCAGGATCTAATACACCTTCATTTTTATACCAAAAAGATAATGTATAGACATCTCCTTTTTTGCCTGTTATAGGAACGGATTGATAGGCCACAACACTTCCATTTAATACACTTTTGAGCTTTAATGCTTTTTCATAAGAATCTAATGTCACAATATCATAACAATCACTCAATTCTTCTCCTGTATCATTATTAGAACCCACAACTGTCCAATCTATAAGTCCTGTCATTTCATCAAGATTATTAAAACTGGAGTTCTTCACTAGATTGACATATTCTCCTTTATAAAGAGATACATGATCAACATAAGCAATTTCATTATCTTCTACGGTAAAATAGAATTCAACTGATTCATAAGATTCATATACTTTTAATGGAATTTCAACTTTAGTAAATTCTTGATGTGCAGGAATAGTAATAGGATTATAGAAAATTGGTGATGATGTCCCTGATGCTTGCATCTCTAAAGTAATTGGCTTTTCATTCTTAAAGTAGGCAGTTAATAAATGTGGACCAGTTTCTAAAAGCATACTTCCAACAGATCCACTATTTAATTTAATTGAGTGACATCCTGTATAACTTGTTTCATTTGTAATCTCATTTCCATAAGAAGTAAAGATATTTGTTTCATCAGATTCAAAGTCACCATTTGGCATAAGATTTTCTTTTCCATATTCTATAGTCTCTGTTTCCTCTATGTATTTTATAGGAACGGAAGTAGCAAATGGTTTATTTGATTCAGGTAATTTAAGTTCATCAACATATTGATCAGAAAAACCAAATGAATTTTTAAGAGTTCCATCTTTACTTAATAAAACTGTTCCAATTGTATTTCCTAGATTATTGAATGTATATCTCATCTTGTTATTCTTATTATCAGTAACTGTTGTAGAATTAAAATGATATTCAAATGTTTTAAATTTTCCAATTTCATCATTTAAACCAATATTGGTAATCTTTTTTAAACGATAAGGAATTCCATCATAGTATTCATAAGATAAACTAATTCCTGTAACATCTATAATTTTTGTGATAATATCATTTGTGTTATAGTTAATAGAAATATCTCCAATATTAAGATGAATTGTTTTTATTAAATTATTTTCAATAGTAATAGAAGTGGTTTCTGAATCACTTGTAAATTGAATTCCATTTGAGGCATAGCTAATAGAAATGATGTTATCTTTTTCATCCTTTACACTGATTATTCTATTACTTGCATCTCTTACTAATTGTAAGTAACTATTATCAACATAGTCTATCCTTGAAAGATAGTAATTATTTTCTTTTAGATATGTAGATTTAATTCCTGTTTTTGAAATAATTATAAATCTTTCGATTGTTCCATCATCATTCTTTTCTATATCTAAACTTAAGCCAAGACCATCTTCATCAATCCACACTTTTTCTTTATTTTCAAATGTCTTTTCATAGAAATAATGAATGGTTCCTGTACCACCTACATATTTGTAGTAAATAATATCATCTATAATCTCTTTAGCAACATACTCATCATAGTTTAATTTCCATCCTTTGGCAATTTTAAAGTCTTCATTTAGAAGAACACTGCTTGTATTGTAAATTAAATTTAATGCTAAGTCACTTCCTGCTAATTGATTAATAGGAATTACATTTGTTACATTTCCATTATAGTTATTAATAGAACTATTGACTGTACTTAATGAAGTTGTTTGATAACTCATATAATCTAATATTCCATTTTGATAACGATACTGAATCATTAAAAGAGGTCTAGGATTAGATCCTTCAACTGACTCTGTATTATTTGATGAATAGAGAGTGTATTCTTTGCAATTTGCATCATATACTTCCTCATACCATTTCATCATAAGTCCATAGTTTGGTGTTCCTGAATACCATTTTTTTACAATATTTGTAATATCAAATGGCATAATAGAAAGAATAAGTTTATTTTCAGGATATGGTCTTACTTCAGTTCTACTTAATGTCATATAATTTTCAACAAATGGATCATAATCTTCTGCTAAATTATCCCAGTTGGCAGTAGCTTCATCCCAATCTTTTGTCATTCTATGAAGTGTAGCAATTTTATCCATAGATGTATATTCTTCTCCAAGAAGATATCGGTCATCTCCATGGCTACTAAAATAGGCTTCTGCATGGATGACTTGTGCGGATGTTCCAATATGAGGTAGTTCAAATTTTACTAAACTACGATATACAGTATTATCTCCTACACCTACTTTAATAAATGGTTTCGTATGTCTCGTTTCAGTCGTATCCTTGCCATTTGCAGATAAGTAAATATAAGTGTCTGTTACTGTATTTCTTTTATTTGTTATTGTAGGATCAATAATGACTGGATAGACGGCTTCTTCTAACCAATCTTCATCTAATAGATATGTAAGTATATAACAGTTATCTTTTTTTTCTAGACTTATTTCACAATTATAGAAATAATTATTCTTAGCATCTTTTAAGAATGGTGCGTCAAATCGATAATGTTCTACTCCATCTTTTTTTGCTATTATTTCTTGATCACTTTTTTCTAATTCTAAATTCGTATTAATCTTAAATGTTACATTTTTTAATCCTTTCTGATTAAGTTTAAAAGTTTCTTTTAATTTTCTTCCAATAATTTCATACTCTAAATCAACATCTTTTATTATTTCTTTAAATGTAATCTTATTTCCTTTTGTCTCTACTCTTTGCAGTTTATTACTATTTTCTAATAAGATATTCATATAATACTTGTTTGTACTTACACTTACTAAAAAGTGTTCTTTATAAAACTCGACTTGAAAATCATTTTTATGATTCATATAGTATTTTTCTTTTTCAATAATCGTATTATCGATTTCTTCATATGTTTCTTTATCTAAGTAATGAATAGCTTCATCATATAGATATGCTGTAATTGTACCATCATCATTTAGATAATGTTTTTCTTTTTCTTTTCTTAAGTTGACTAATTCTTTCATGTCATTTCCTTTCATAAAAAAAGAGTTCCTTTTTTTTAGCAACTCTTTTCCACATATTTACTGTTAAGTATAGAGGCATATTGTTATGTGATTTATTTCCACCTGTGTCAGATGTCCCTCCCCATTTATAGCCATTTATTCCATCTGCAGCAACAGGTACGTATAGTCCAGTATTTCCTGTTGCAATTTGTCTTCTTCCCACTTGATCTGTTCCATATACCCAGTTTCTTCCTGCATCTGATGGGGTATGACTATGACTTGGAATTTCATTTATAGATAAGGTATGTTCTGCCTCTCCTCCTTCTACTCCTACTTCATAAGTATCACCTGATGATAGCAAAAACTTATCTTTAATAGATTCCCAAGTTCCACCAAATAGTTGAGTTGGATTCTCATTTTGAATGCTCATATAAATACTTCCTATTGGATAGATGTCATCAAATGTTAAACCACCACTTCCTTCTCTTGTCCTGATAGAATTTACGACTAAGTTTCCTTCACAATCCATACTAAATGCATTGTTACTTGAATTTAAACATTTCATCGTTACTTTATTAAATTCCGCATTCACTCCATTTTCTACTTCTGTAAAGCAATTTCTTATTTTTTCTTCATTCATATTTTTTCCTTCTTTCCATAAAAAATAACAGCCCTTAACTGTCTTTTTCTGTTTCTATCGTCGTTTCTTCATGGTGCACCTCCAAAAAAAATGAACCAACTGTTTTTCACAATTCGTCCATTTTATTACATTATAAGGGTGTTCCTATTGCTTGTACAGCTTTTTTTTGTACAAATTTTGTTTTTTTATTGTGTTTTTTTATATTTGAGAAGAGAATAGAGAAGATTTGGACGATCTAGTTTCATTAGTCTCTTTAAAATATTGTAATAAAGAGAAGCGAAAATTTTGGATTTTATCAATCGATTAAATAGACAACTAACGACAAGATTTTTCTCTTTCATATAAAGGTATACTTCATAATGTTTATTTTCTTTAATATGATTCATGATGATACCATACTCATATTTGTATCCTTCAAATACTTCCATCTTTACACATTCTTTTGTACCCTTATATTTAAAAGCATATTTTTTTAATTCTGTTAATGAAATAGATGTAGCATGCTTGTCTAGTTTATAAATTTCTTCAACATGATCTATTTTGTTATAAGCATAAACAAGCCCTTTTGCACAACTAACTAAAATATCTATTGCTAGTGCTTGATCTAAAAGATTTCCCTTTTCATAATTACATTTAAAAAATTCTGATAATGTCTTTTCTCGCGCTAATTCATTATACCCCGTCATGTTCTTCTTTTCTTTTTCCGTATATAAATCACCTAATGTTATTTTTTCATAAGGCTTACCACCAATAATATCCGCATTTCGATAGATTTCAATATCAAAGTGTTCAAGTCCACCACTCATTTCTTCACTTTTTAAATCTTGTCTATCTTTAATTTCCTTAGATTGATAACTGTGAACTTGAATGTTTAAAAGTGGTCCTACTTGAATATTTAATCTTTCATGTCTTACACGACCATTTTTTTTATAAAAATCTCTTGTTTCCATCCAACCTCTTCTAGAAAATCCATTATGTAATAGATTTAGATTGACATTCATTATAGTTTGATTTTTATCGTTTTTATATTCTATTATTCCGTAATAATTCTTTTCACCATATCGAGAAAATTTTGGATGCTTATTTTCTTCATAATATAGGGGAATCTTTTGATCTTTAAATATTCTTTTATAATCATCTATATTCATAATATTGACTTCATCATTTGGTGTCAGATAATTACCATAGATTCTTCCCTTTTTGATTTGTTTTGCGTGAGGTAATTGATTATTGATTTTTATAAATTCACTTAAGAGATTAATAAAGTGATACCCACTGTGAAATAATTTTCCATAGCCATACTTATATGGATGATTTTCTTTTTCCATATCATGTGGAAACTCCCATGCTCCATCACAGTGATATATATCGACATAAGTAATGGGAATCTCATATTGACTGACAACTTCATTTAATAACTTCTTTACATATTCATAGCCTTTATGGTATTGTCTTTGACACATCATCATACAAGGGGTTTTATATTTTTTGGATAAATTAGCTAAATATTGATATTCTTTTTTTACTTTATCAATTTGGGAAATTGTTTTCATCTTTTTCATAACAGTGATTGGTTTATCTGTCAATACAGGAATTCTTTGTAACAAGGCAAATTCTATATACATATAATGAGCTTTTGGTTCTGTCGATACAATCATATAGTTGATTTCAAATAGTTTACAAAGAAGACTAAGTTGTTGTTTTAAATAATTAGGAAGATGGACTTTATCTTTGTCCTTATCTTTTATTGTTAATATTTGTGTATTTTTAAATCCACTTTCAAATAAAATATTTTTAGTCTCCTCTTCTTTTGATTCTATTTCTACTACTAATTGCAAAGGAATTCTATGTTTTTTTAAATAAGGCAAATAAATTCTCTTAGCATGAGGACCAAGACCTACTAAAACCACACACATCTTTCTTTTTATTTTACTATTAGAACTGTTGAACAAACAATTTTCCATCATTTCATTTATCATACAAATTCTCCCTTAATGTTTGTATTATAAAAAGGAACCACTCTTTAGTAAAATACCAAAAATAAATAGTGCTATTCAAAATTGAATAGCACATGACTTTTACAATTCACATCAATTTTTATTTTCAAATAGTTCAACAAACTTTCGAGCAACTGGATGAATCGTATCTTTATGATATATAAGGCCAATATGATTTAATGGCATTTCTCTATCTAATTTTAATTCACATAAATCATAATCTTTTATTTCTTCTAAGACAAAATAACCGATAACTTCATTTTGTTTGACATATTCAGCCATTAATTTAGAATCAGGCATTTCGATCATTGGAGAAAAGTTTATATCTAATGGAGTTAACAGCTCATCTAACCACTGTCGTCTTCTAGAAGCTCCTGATAAGACTAAGTTATATTGTTTCAAATCTTCTAAAGTTTTTATTTTGTTTCCATGTTTTTTATAGAATGCTTTCGAGCATGCAAATCCTGTTTTAAAACTTCCAATATGGATGACTTCAACATCCTTAAAATTAATTTGAGGAATATAATCAATTAATACATCTATTTTATGTTCCATCAAAAATTTATTTAAATTTGTTGCACTATCTGTAAATATTTTAATCTTTACCATTGGATATTTATTAGTAAATGCCGTTAAATAAGAGACCAATTTATTATCTGCAATATTTCTTGTAGAACCAATAGATAAAGTTCCCTTCATTTCATTAAAATGTATTGTATCAAAATCAATAAATTGGTTAAAGAAGGCATCTAGTTGTTTATATAATAGTTCCCCATCTTTTGTTAAAAAAATACCTTTATTGCTCCTATTTAGCAATTTTAGATTTAACTCCTGCTCTAAGATTTGAATATTTCTACTTAAACTAGGCTGAGAGGTAAAATTTACTTCTGCTGCCTTTGAGAAACTTTTTTCATTAGCAACAATATAGAAATCATAATACAATGGAAGAATTTTTCTTAAATTATGCATAATTATTCCCCTTAATGCGCTTATCTTACAATAAAGCATTCTAATTGTCAATCTCACAAAAAAAGCGACTAAGCCGCTTCATTATCAAGATTATATTTTTTATTAAACTTTTCAACATTTCCTGTTTTCTTACGATTTCCTTGTGCTCCTGTATAGAATGGATGACATTCACTACATACTTCAACAAATTGATCTTCTTTGTTGCTCATTGCTTGAAATGTTGCTCCACAAGCGCATTTAAACGTACACATAACTTGATTTGGATGTAAATTCTTTTTCATCTAAATCCTCCTTCCGCCATAACAATTCGTCTGTTATAGAAATTCATTACTTGATTAGTATAACATAATTATCAGAAAAATCAATCATTATTCGTCAATTAAACGAATATTTGCTCCAATATTATTTAATTTATCCACTATTTTTTCATATCCTCTCAAGAGATGTTCAATATTATAGATAATGGTTTCTCCTTCTGCTACCATACCTGCAACTAACATGCTCGCTCCTGCACGAAGATCTGTAGCCTTTACTTTTCTTCCCACAAGTTCTGTTTTCCCTCGAATGAGGGCTGTCTTATCAAAAGCTTTAATATCTGCTCCCATATTATTTAAGTGAGGTATGTGTCTTAAGCGATTTTCATAAATGGTTTCTTCAAACATACTCTCTCCAATACATTGAGTTAAAAAAGCACTCATCGGTTGTCCTAAATCAGTTGGAAATCCAGGATAAACTGTGGTTTTGATATTAACAGCTTTTAAATGTTCACTTTTATTTATTATAATGTCATTTCCATTTACTTCTAAATGAACACCTGCATCTTTTAATTTATAAAGGAGCGAATATAAATGTTTTTCGACAATATCCGTAATCTTTAAATGATGGCCTAGAAGAGCACCAATAATTAAGTAGGTTCCTGCTTCTATGCGATCTGGAATAACGCTTATTTCTCCATCATTAAGAGACTCAACACCTTTGATTTCAATGGTCCCTGATCCTGCACCTACTATACGAGCACCCATTGAATTTAAAAAGTCCGCAAGGTTTTCAATTTCTGGCTCTCGTGCAGCATTAATAATACGCGTAGTTCCCTTTGCTAAAACAGAAGCTAATAATACATTAATAGTAGCTCCAACAGAAGGAAAGTCAAAGAAAATATCTGTTGCCTTTAATTCATCTGTACACATGTGATAGCTGTCCATCTTCTCTTCTACATGAATGCCCATTCTTTTAAAGGCATCAATATGAAAATCGAAGGGACGACTTCCAATGACACATCCTCCAGGATTGGCAATATCTACTTGTTGAAATTGCCCAAGGAGGGATCCCATAAAGTAATATGATGCTCTTAACTTAGAAGCATACTTCTCTCCGATTGGTTTATTCTCGACATTTTTATTATCAATTGTTAGAACTTCATTTTCAAAATGGACAATAGATCCTAAACTTTCCATTATTTCAATTAAAATACGAACATCACTGATATCAGGTACATTGTGTATAACACATTTTCCCTTTGTCAAGATCGTAGCTGGAATTAAAGCAACAATGCTATTTTTCGCGCCACTTATTTTAATTTCTCCTGTTAGTTCTCTTTTACCTTCAATGATTAATTTTTTCAAGTTTTACACATCCTCTATACTGTTTATTATAACATATGTATATTCGAGGATACAATTTATATGCATGATTTTGTAAAGAGATGTCAATTAGACATTATAACGTTTCAATACTTCTTGTACTAATGAAGTATACTCAATTTCTTCTTTATTTTCATGATCAAGTAGACATAATGGAGGATAAATCACACACCACCAGTTCACTCCCTGTTTATGTCCCACATTTAATACAACTGAATTATAATAACCTTCTGGATATTCTATTCCTTTATACTTCTTTTTAGGAAAATAATTGCGTCCTATTTCAATTTCTACTTGATCTTCTATTTTTTCTTTTTCTAAGTAATCATTGACATGAGCTTTAATTTTCTCATAGTTTTTTAATAAGATTTCCCCTGCTTCTGTTCCACTTTCAGCTGTTTTTGTTATATTCATCAAGTAATTTTCTACTTCTAGACTAATTTTATTTTTCTTTCTTTGATCTTCTAAACTATTGCTATTTGCAACAACTCGAAAGCGAATAGCAGAATCTGGTATTACGATATGCTTTTCTTTCCCACTAATCAATATAATCATAACAATTGCTGTTATTATAAGTATTCTTTTCATTAAAAAATTACCCTCTTTCTATTCTTTTAATGGGGTAATTTTTTAACTTTTATTCATGTATAATAAATAAATAACGATTTTTATGTGCTAAATCTTTTTCTATCCGAATACTTGCTTGAGGGAAATACTCTAATGCCATCTTTTGTAAGTCTTCTCCCTGATTTTCTCCAATTTCAAATGCCATAAGGAATTTTTCTTCTAATAGGCTATAAGCATGAGATAATATATATTCATAGTAAGCAAGACCATTATTTTTGGCATATAAAGCAATAGACGGCTCGTATTTCGTCTGTGGATCAATTTCCTCTGACAAATCGATATATGGAGGATTTGAGATGATGACACTATATTTATTCATTGGTTTATATTTTTTCATATCTTTATGAATAAAGTGAATCTCTGCCTTATTCTTCTTTGCATTCTTACGTGCCACTCTAAGTGCAGAAGAGGAAATATCGATTGCTGTTATTTTGAGCGTTGGAATTTCTTTTTTTAAGACAATGGCAATACATCCTGACCCTGTTCCAATATCCAAAACATTGCTATTTTCAAAATGATATTGTTGGATATATTGCATCGTTTTTTCTAGTAATGTTTCCGTTTCAAAGCGCGGTATTAACACATGACGATTGACATTTAAGATATAACCATAAAAATTGACATTTCCAATTAAATATTGTACAGGATATTTTTGGTTTAACTTTTTTATGACTTTATCCATGTCTTTATATTTTGCTTTTAAGAGTCTCCAATCTGCTTCTCTTATATGACTAGGCTTCATTTTCTAACTTTCTTCTTTGATCTTCTGTTATTAATGCTTCTATAATAGCATCAAGGTCGCCATCTACGACTTTGTCTAAATTCATTACAGAAAAGCCAATACGATGATCTGTTACACGATTTTGAGGATAATTATAAGTTCTTATTTTCTCTGCACGATCTCCTGTACCAATCTTATTTCTTCTCTCTTCTCCTAAAGCAAGCTCTTTTTCACGTAACTTCATGTCATATAAACGAGTTTTCATAATCTTCATGGCAATCTCTTTATTTTTTATTTGACTTCTTTCTGTTTGGGAATAAACGATAATACCTGTTGGTAAATGCGTAAGACGCACAGCAGAGTCTGTTGTATTAACTCCCTGTCCTCCACATCCTGAAGAACGAGTAATATCCACTCTTATTTCATTCATATCAAGTTCAAAATCAATATCTTCTGCCTCTGGCATAACGGCAACAGTTGCTGTTGAAGTTTGAATTCTACCTTGACTTTCGGTCTCTGGCACTCTTTGTACACGATGAGATCCTGATTCAAATTTTAATTTTGAATAGACATTATCTCCTTTAATTGAAAATTCAATTTGAGAAAAACCACCTGCTGTTCCTTCATCCGCATTTAAAACTTCTGTCTTCCATCCTTGTTTTTCAGCATATCTCGTATACATACGATATAAATCTCCAGCGAAGATGTTTGCTTCATCTCCTCCTGCAGCTCCACGAATTTCCATAATAATGTCTTTTCCATCATTTTCATCTTTTGGAATCAAAAGAATCTCTAGGGCACTTTCTATTTCGCTTTTGCGTGTTTGATTTTCTTCTAATTCCATGGTAGCCATTTCACCCATTTCAGGATCATGAATTAACTCTTTTAAACTCTCAATTTCTTCCATAACCGTTTTATACTCTTGGTATTTTTGGAAAGCATCCTCAAGTGAACTCTTCTCTTTCGATAGAGTTTTCATCTTACTATAATCACTTAATACTTCAGGATTTGTAAGTTCTTTTTCTAATTCATGGTAACGTGTTTCAATAATATTTAATCTCTCTATCATAGAATTCACCTCTTTTTCTACATTAATTCGTTTTCGTCTTCACTTTCATCTAAGACGACTAAATCTTTTAAGTCGTCTTCCTCTTCATCATCTTCTATTTTTTCATCGTCATAATTAATTTCTTCATCATTTGTATCCTCTTCTTCAGGTACATCATCTACTTCAATATCAGATAGATCTTCATCCTCTTCCTCTTCTTCAATGACAATTTTATGAGAATGATTATCTCTTAAATCCCAAAAACCCTTTTCTAACATGATAAATCTCTTATCCGTAGAAAGTAAACCAAAGAAATCTCCTATTTTACTTTCAAAATAATCACTTGGCAATTTCATAAGTTCAATCACTTCTTTAAATAAGTCTTGAATTGTCTCCTTTTTTCCTTTTGCCTCTAATATAAGATAAGCAACATCTGCATGAGAATATTGCTCAATTTGTTCCTCAGTTAATTTTATTTTACTCATTTAAATACCTCCAATATAATATCATCACATTATATGCAAGATGATAAAAATTTGTCCTTTATATCCTTAAAACAATACTAATTTTATCATAATATTACTTCTTGTCAACCACTTTCGCATGATAATTAATGACTATACAGTTTGTAGTCTTTTCTGGATTTAGAAAAGTATACGTTATTTCTATTTTCTTATCTTCTCTATTTAAAGAAATATCTGAAAGAGGAAAATCAAAAACAGCATGATTTTCTAATAATTCAATCGTCATTTCTTTCTTCTTTGGAAGGATAATAATCACTGAATCTTTTTCTTTCTTTTTAAAAATATCTTTTTCTAAATGATATTCATAAAGTGTATTTTCTACTTTAAAATGAAGCATATTTTGATGAAAATAATAAGGAAGTTCTTCTTGTATTTCGATATTTCCATTTGACTTTAATTCAAATATTAAACTTTGCATAGTTCCTCCGTAGCCTTATTTTAACAAATTGCTTTGCCCTTGTCTATTCCATTCATAATAGTCCAAAATATGCGCATGATAATAGTGGTGGTTTACTTGAAAAAAGTTCGTTTTTTATTAAAATTAGGATTGTTTTTATCAATTGTAGGTATGGTAATTATTGGAGGCATTTATATTTATGCTTACTTTACTCCTGCGATTTCTCTTAATTCAGCAAATTCTTATTATATTTATGACAATAAAGATAATGTCATATATCAAGGATCTAATAACAGTGAATGGGTTCGATTAGAGAATATCGATGATAAGTTGAAACAGTATATTATTTCTATTGAAGATCAACATTTTTATTATCATAAGGGGTTTGATCTCTTAAGAATTATAAGAGTCATGCTTGCAAATATTAGACATGGGAAAATTACTGCTGGAGCATCTAGTATTTCTCAACAATATGTAAAAAATTTATTTTTAGAATTTGATCAAACATGGGAAAGAAAAATTGAAGAAGCTTTTTTAACAATACGAATGGAAACTCATTATTCAAAAGATGAAATATTAGAAGGTTATTTAAATACCATTTATTTCGGAAATGGTATTTATGGCGTTAAGGATGCCACTCAATACTATTTTAATAAAGATATTTCAGATATTACAATGGAAGAAGCCATTATTTTAGCAGGAATTCCTAAAAGTCCCAATAACTATAATCCCATCGCGAATAAAGAAGCTTCTTTAAAACGAATGAATTTAGTAGCCAATACTTTATATGAAAATGAAGTCATTAGTAAAGAAGAATTAGAGGCTTTAGATTTTGAAAATGTTCCCCTTCATGGAAAACATACTTCAAATAATTTAGATACTTTAATGTATTATCAAGAAGCTGTCATTGATGAATTAGAAAGTTTAGATAGTATTCCTAAGAGTCTTTTGGATTCTGGAGGTTTAAGAATATTTACCAATTTAGATATGGATACCCAAACAAAGATGGAAGAATCAATGAAAGAACATGTCTTAGAAGATGATACACAAGTAGCAAGTATTGTCATTGATCCAAATACTAGTAAGGTTCTTGCTTTAGCTGGAGGAAAAAACTACGCTAAAAGTCAATATAACCGTGTAACAAAGGCTAAAAGACAAGTCGGTTCAACCATTAAACCTTTCCTTTATTACTCAGCCTTAGCGAATGGTATGACAGCTTCTTCTACCTTTAAATCAGAGGAGACGACTTTTGTCTTTCAAGAGAATAAAACTTATGCCCCTACAAATTATGGTAATACTTATGGAAATAAAGACATAAGTATGGCAGCAGCTCTTTCGTATTCGGATAATATTTATGCGGTCAAAACACATCTGTTTTTAGGAGAAAACACTCTTGTGAATACGATGAAGAATGTAGGATTAAAAGAGTCTTTGAGTCCAAATCCTTCTTTGGCTCTTGGAGCTGTTGAGATTAATATGTTTGATTATGCTAATGCCTATACTACACTGGCAAGTGGTGGTGAAAAAAATGACATCTATTTTATCAATCGCATAGAAGATATCGATGGAAACATCATTTATGAACATAAAGATAAAAAGAATCAGGTACTGGATCCTAGTTTAGTGTATATATTAAACGAAATGATGAGCAACACATATAATTATTCATTTGTTGATTATAATAGTCCAACTGTCCTCTATTTAAATGGCAAATTAAGTCGTAAATATGCCTTAAAGAGTGGAACAACTGATAATGATTATTGGATTGCTGGTTATAATAAAGATGCTTTAATGCTTGTTTGGGCGGGAAATGATTTAAATGAAAAAGCACCAAAAGCATACTCTAAAATTATCAAAGATATCTGGTTAGACACCGTAGAAGATTATTTGAAAGACCACGAGGATACTTGGTATGAACTTCCAAGTGATGTTGTGGCAGTTCCTATGGATCCTATTTCAGGAAAATACAATGCAAAATCAAATACACTTTTCTATTTTTTAGATGGCAGTCAAACCCTTTATATCAATGAAAAGAAGAAAAAATAAAAGAGCTCTTTTGCTCTTTAATCTTCATTTTTTATGCGGATAACAAACTGTACCATATCATCAAAACTAAACTCTTCTGATTCTACATTTAATCCATTCACTTTTGCTTTTGAAAGAGTTTTTTTGATTTGATCAATTACATCTTTATTTTTCTCAAGCTCAAGTTCGACAACTTGTGGTACTTTTTCTGTTGTTTTCACTTCTTCTGTTGTCTCTTCTTCTATATCAAGAACATCATAATCATTGTCGTCCTCTTCCGTTGCAAAACTTCCATTGAAATTAGGTGTTTTAAATGGATTAAATCCAACACTTAAAGTAGGCTCCATATTGGCTGCTTCATTTTCTAAATTGTTGAAAAATAAAGAATCTTTCTTAGGAGGTCTTTTAGGTTCTTCATTCTTGTAGTGGACAATAGGTGTTCCTGTATTTTGTATATCAGTAGAATTTTTCATGATGGAGTCTATATCAACGTCTAAACGATTATTGGTATTAATATTTCCAACAATTTCCTTTTTTCGATAACTCTCTGTGACATTTTCTATTTCTTCTTCTAATTTTTTAACAGTCCATCGCTCATTGATCACTTGTTTAAGTAAATCTACTTGTTTTACTTTATCTGTTACCTTTAAAAGGCTTCGTGCATGTCGTTCACTTATTTGTTCTTTCATTAAAGCTTCTTGAACTTGTTCATCTAAGTTTAATAGTCTGATTTTATTGGCAATAGTAGATTGAGAAGTGCCTAAACGCTTAGCTAATTGATCTTGTGTTACATAACGTCTATCGAGTAATTTTTTATAAGAACGCGCTTCTTCTATAGCAGATAGATTTTTTCGTTGCGTATTTTCAATAATAGCTACTTCAGCCGATTCATTATCATCTAAATTTGCAATGATGCAAGGGACTTCTTTTAACCCAACGAGTTGACTTGCTTTATATCTACGTTCTCCAGCAATGATTTCAAATTTATCTCCTACACGTCGTACAATAAGTGGTTCGACAATTCCATGTTCTTGAATAGATGATGCTAAATCATTTAAAGCGGCATCATCAAATTGAAGTCTTGGTTGAAAACGATTTGGAATTATTTTTTCTACATCAATCATTTGAATTTGAGTTTCCATCTTCATAAGCATTCCCCTTTTACCTATTCTAATATTACTTTATTTTTTCGTTTTTTTCAATGCTTTTTTCATCTTATCAAATGGCCGTGGATAATTTGCTGGCGTATGCCCTATCTTTTTTATTTTTACTATAGAACGAGCGGCATTTTCAATAGGAAGTCTATAGTGGTATGTATTTTCTATTTCTCCATTTAAGGTTTTAATGATGTTTTGTGATTGTTCTAATTCTTCTAAGAGTTCACCTTTTAAGGGAATAAAATAGCCACCAATTTTGACAAGAGGTAAGCATAATTCACTCAGTACAGTAAGGTGAGTCACTGCACGTGCTGTTACAACATCAAAGAAATCTAAATGACTCAAAGCAAAGGTTTCACTACGTTCATTTTTAACTTCTATACGATCTAGTTCTAAGTGCTTTATAACTTGGTTTAAAAAAGTACACTTTTTTTTATTGGATTCAATTAATGTCAATGATAAATGAGGATACATGATTTTTAGTACTAATCCAGGAAATCCTGCTCCTGTTCCCACATCTACAATAGTTTTCACCTTATTTAAGTCTATATATTGTGTAAATAAAAGGGAATCATAAAAGTGTTTTAAATAGACATCCTCTTTTGTCCTTATAGCAGTCAAATTTGTATGCATGTTATATTCTAAGAGAAAACTTGCATATTTTTCAAATTGACTCAATTGAGAATCTGTTAAAAGAAGATTTATTTTTTGACAATGAGCAATAAATGTTTCGCGATCCATTCCTTTTATTCCTTTCCATATTCTTTTTTTAAATACACAGTAAGAATAGAGATATCTGTCGGATTAACACCACTTATTCTTGTTGCTTGAGCAATCGTCTCAGGCTGTATTTGTTTTAATTTTTGTCGTGCTTCGCTTGCTAGATTACGAATCTTGTCATAATCAATATCTGCAGGAATCTTTTTCTTTTCTAGTTTTATCATTTTTTCTACTTCACGATTAGTTTTACTGATATATCCTTCATATTTCACCATGATTTCAACAATTTCTAAAATTTCTTTTGTATACTTTCCTTTTAAATAATGTTCTAGCAATACGATATTCATTTGCGGGCGCTTTAATAATTGATAGGCACTTAAGCCAATCTCTAGTCTAGATATTCCTAAACATGTTAAAATTTCTTCTTTCACGTTACGATTATTTATCTTTACTTCCTGTAATTCTTGTAATAAGGATTCAATTTCTTTTTCTTTTTTTAATAGCCTATCATATTGTTCCTTATCAACTATTCCAACTTCATATCCATATTTACGAAGTCTTAAATCGGCATTATCATGTCTTAAAATAAGACGATATTCTGCGCGTGAAGTAAGGAGACGATAAGGTTCTTTTGTTCCTTTCGTTACTAAATCATCGATTAAAACCCCAATATATGATTCATTTCGCTTTAAAATTAATGGTTCTTTTCCCTTTAATTTAAGACCTGCATTTATTCCTGCGATTAATCCCTGTCCTGCTGCTTCTTCATAACCACTTGTTCCATTAATTTGTCCTGCTGTGTAGAGATTTTTAATAAGTTTTGTCTCCAAAGAAGGTTTTAATTGTAGAGGATTGATTGCATCGTATTCAATCGCATAAGCATATTTTAAAATACGAGCATTTTCTAGTCCTTTCAAACTATGCACCATTTTTTCTTGAACATCTTCAGGCATAGATGTCGAAAAACCTTGTAAATAAAGATCTGGATAATATTCACTTTCTGGTTCTAAGAATAACTGATGTCTTTCTTTATCTCCAAATCTAACGACTTTATCCTCTATAGACGGACAATAGCGAGGTCCGATGCCTTCCGCATACCCTCCATACATTGCCGACTTTGCTAAATTATCACGAATAATTTGATGTGTCTCTTCATTTGTATAAACTAAGTAACATTTTTTTTGTTCTTTAGGATCATAAAGAGGCTCTAAATCAAAGCTGAATGTCCATGGTGTTTCATCTCCAAGTTCTTCTGTTAAAAGGTCATAATTGATTGTTTCAGGATCTAATCTTTGAGGAGTTCCTGTCTTTAATCGTTGAATTTCAAATCCCCATTTTTTTAATGTATCACTTAAATGCTTACTTGATTTTTCTCCATGAGGTCCTTCAGATTTACTTGTAGATCCTACCAATATCTTACTTTTTAGATACGTTCCTGTCGTTAAAATTAAGGCATCACAAAACATTTTGTCTCCTGAATCGGTTACAATTCCTTTTATTGCCTCTTCTTCAATTAATAAATCCTCTACCATTGCTTCAATGATTGCTAATGACTTCAATCCCTTTAATTCTTTTACCATATTTTGGGGATAGATTACTTTATCTCCTTGGGCTCTTAAGGATTTTACAGCAGGTCCTTTTCCACTGTTTAACATTTTTATTTGCAAGTGAGACTTATCGGCTACACGCCCCATAAGTCCTCCTAAGGCATCTATTTCTCTTACGACAATTCCTTTAGCTGTACCACCTATTGATGGATTACAAGGCATATCTGCAATATTTTTTATATTTGAGGTCACTAGTGCTGTAGAGAAACCTTGCTTGGCGGAGGCATAGGCGGCTTCACATCCTGCGTGTCCTCCTCCAACGACAATAATATCATACTTCATGATATTCACTTCCTTTTCATATCCTCATTTGACTTTTCTACTTCCCAAGACAAAACTTTGAAAATAATTCATCTAATAGTTCTTCCTTATACGTAACACCAATGATTTCACCTAATTCATCAAAGGCATTTTTAATATCAACTGCAATCATTTCAAAAGGCATAAACTCTTCAACACTTGTAATGGCACTTTCTATTGATGCATAAGCTTTCTTTGCAAGAGCAGTTTGTCTAGCATTAGATAAGAAGTTATAGTTTTTTCCCTTAATTTCATTCAAATGGAATAAAGAAACAATTCGTTCTTTTAATTGGTCTAATCCATTTGGTGTAAGTGTATTTCCTTCCGCCACTTCATCTCTATTTAAAACACTTTTATCTATTTTACTCTCTAAATCATTTTTGTTGATAAATAGAATCTTTTGAACATTTTTTAAAGAATGAATATACTCTAATTCTTTATCATCTATTTCCTCATTATTATTTAAAACATAGAGAACTAAATCTGCCTTCGTTACGATATCTTTACTCTTATCTACGCCTATTTTCTCAACAATATCTTCTGTTTCACGAAGACCTGCCGTATCAAGAAGATTTATTTTTATTCCACTCAATGTTGTTGTTCCTTCGACGATATCTCTTGTAGTTCCTGCAATATCAGTCACGATGGCTTTCTTTTCATCTAATAAATGGTTTAAAATACTACTTTTTCCTACATTTGGCTTTCCTAAAATAGCGATATCAATTCCATTTTTTAAAAGTTTCCCCTCTTTACTTGAGGCAATTAGCTTTTCTAAGTCTTCTTTTATATGTAAAAGTGCTGTTTTTAATTTATCATGAGTGATCTCAGGATTATCTGCTTCTTCTGGAAAATCAAAGTTTACTTCTAGTTCTGCATCTAAAGAGACAAGAACATCTCGCGATTTTTGAATAATCGCCTTTAAGTTTCCTCCTACTAAGTTCATCGCATATTTTCTAGCTTCTTCCGTTTCACTAGCAATCAAATCATTAATTCCCTCAGCTTCTGTTAAATCGATTCGTCCATTTAAGAACCCTTTTTTACTAAACTCTCCTGGCTCAGCCATTCTACAACCATGCAAAAGTAAAGCTTCTAAAACTCGATGAGTAGTTGCAATTCCTCCATGACAATTGATTTCAACGACATCTTCCATTGTAAAAGTCTTGGGAGCTCGCATGACGGAAACCAATACTTCATCTATTTTTTCTTTGTTTTCTACTATATACCCATAATGAATCGTATGACTAGGTACCTGCGTCAAATCTTTTCCTTCAAATATTTCATTGGCAATCATAATGACTTCAGGTCCTGATGCACGTACAATAGAAATAGCACCTACACCTAAGGCCGTCGAAATAGCACATATATTTTCGTTCATAAGCTCCCTCCTTCTCTGTATTATAACAGCATTTCAAAAAAAATAACATCCTAAGATATTATTTTCTCTGAAATTAAAAAATGGTTTATTCTTCACTGTTTTTAGGTTTTATCACAATGTGACGATTTGGCTCTTCACCAATTGATTCTGTATAGACGTGTTTATTATCAGTTAAAGCATTGTGAATGATTCTTCTTTCATAAGAATTCATATTTTCAAGTTCAACTTCGACTTTTGTTCTTTCTACATCTCTTGCCACATTGCGTGCAAGTCTTTCTAAGTATTTTTCTTGTTTTTCTTTATAATTTTCAACATCTAACAATAGATATGGATATTCTTTTATTTCATTATAGACAACTTGTTTGACAATGGTCGTCAATGCTTTTAAAGTCTGTCCATTATGGCCGATTAAAATACTATTGTTATTAGAGTACATCTTTATACTAATTTGACGATCTCTTATTTTTGATTCAAAAGAAACATCTAACCCCATTCCTTTTGTAATCTCATGAAGGTAATCCTTTATAAAAAGAGTGATGTCTTCCATTTTAAAAACTTTCATACTGACTGTTTCCTTTTTTAAAAGGCCACTCTTTGATTTTTCCACAAGCGTTACAATGTCTTCTTCAGTACATTTTAAAGTTTCTAATGCTTGTGTTAAAACTTCCTTTTCTTCTTTTCCTTCAAATACTTCAAACTTCATACTTAACCTCTCTTCTTCATTAACAACATCTGGATAACATTAAAGGCATTTGTAACTACCCAGTATAATGCAATGGCAGATGGTAATTGTACCGATGCAATTCCAATAAACACAGTCATAAAGATTAACATGAAACGCGTCTGTTTCATTTGCTCTGGACTTCCATTCATCGCGTTCATACTTTGTTTTAATGATAACACCGTAAACAAAATAATGAGAATGATAAGCAATACATAATAGTAATTTCCATCACGTATTCCAACGAATGGTGTGGTTCCCAATTGGTATTTCCAAAAGGTATTTTCAAAGATAGCAGGAATTCGATTAATTGCTTCTAAGAAAGCAAAGAACAGAGGAAGTTGTATAAAAGCCACTAGACAACTACTCATTGGATTAATTTGATACTTTTGATAAATCATTAATGTCTCTTGACTCTTCTTCATCATTGATTCTTGGTCTGTCTTATCTTTGTATTTTTTCTCTAGTTTTTCAATTTCTGGTTGAGCTTTTTTCATATTTTCTTGTTGTTTTGCTGTTTTTGCCGAAAATGGCATGATGATTATTCTTATGATAAGTCCTAGAATCATAACAGATAAACCGTAATTTCCTACAAGCTTACCTAATTGTATAATTGCCCAAGCAAGTGGACGAACAAATAATTGAACCCATAAACCATTGTACGCTTTCTTTTCATATATTTTCATATTTGTACATTTCGGTAAATCTTCAATCTTTACTTCCATTTTGTTTTCATATTGTTTATAAATCTCTAGAAGTTTTTCATCTTCTGGCTGACAAAGAATATTCTCTGTTAAATTCTGTCCTGTTTTTTCATTCACTACTGGTTTTTTTGCATCATCTTTTAATGTATGTGTACAACCTGTCACACTGACTAAAAGAATTGCCACTAATACAAATATCTTCTTTTTCATTTGATCACCCTTTAATTAAACTGATTAGATTTTGTTCCATTTCATGAAAACTAATCTCTAAACAATTCCTTTTTACTATTATAATATAATCCCTGTGATTTGAAAATAACTTTTTATTCTTGTCTATAATTGCCCTTATTTGTCTTTTTAAGCGATTGCGAGTTACTGCATTTCCTACTTTGGTACCAACAGCAATTCCAAATCTTGGAAAATTCACATCGCTTTCCTTATTATATAAAAGAAAATATTTATTTTTTTCAAATGGTGAAGTTTTAATAATAGAATCAAATTCACGCTGGTCTTTTACGACTTCTATCTTTTTCACAAGCTCCCCTACTTTCTTTTACAATAAAAAGCCACAGGGTGGCTTACTTACATATAACTTTACGTCCTTTTGCTCTTCTAGATTTTAATATTTTAGTATTTTTACGTGCAAAGAAACCATGTTTTTTTGCTTTTTTACGATTATTTGGTTGAAAAGTTCTCTTCATAGTCTTAGACACCTCCACATCTCTAAAGCAAGGTTAGTATATAATAATTTCATTTTGAAGTCAATCTTTTTCTAGCTTTATTTCACGATTTTCACTCTTTTCCCTTCAGAAGATATTTTATTCTCTTCAAAAAGAAAGATACCTTATTTTTTCACATTCTCTTTGTGAATAACTTTTTTGACAAATGAAGTAGTTTTTTCCTTATGAACAAGTTCTCAACAATTTCCATAAAAAGATTCGACAGTATTCTGTTGACTATGCTACTTTTTGACAATATCAACACTCTATGTTGATAAGTTTTTACAATAAATTTATAAATATTTCTAAAAATTTGTTGAAAACGTTGAAAAGTGTCATAAACTACGATATTATAGTGAATAAATTGTTGAAAATATGGTTGAAAAGTATGTTAATAATTTTTTTTTTCAAATATTCTTTATTTTTCGACAAAAGTGATTTACAATTTAGTTAGTAGAAACTAGACAGGGTGGTTAAATGAAAAGCGAGGAGTTTTGGAGTAATTTTCTTGATGTTTTAAACAGCAAATTAAACGGTATTTCATTTAATACATGGTTCAAAGATTCACAGCTTATCGAATATGATGAACAAAACATTATCATTAATGTTGGCAGTCCTTATAAAAAGAAATATATAAATGACTTCTATGCCGATTTAATGGAAGAAGTGTTAGAAATTGTCACAGGAAAAAATATCAATTATGAATTAATAACCGATGAAGAACTAAATAACCTTTCTAAACAAAAAGAAAATGTGGAAGAAGAAGTAAAAGACATTCCTAAATACAAAGATACCAACAGTAATTTACTACAAGAGTATACTTTTAATAATTTTGTTGTAGGAGATTCCAATCGACTAGCTCAAATGTCAGCACTCGCAGTTGCAGAACAACCTGGAAAACTCTATAATCCCCTATTCCTGTATGGAAAATCGGGACTTGGAAAAACCCATCTCATGCATGCGATTGGAAATTATATTAAAGAAAATTCAAACAAATCCGTTTTATATGTAAGTAGTGAGACCTTTATTAATGACTTTACTCAAATCAATAAAAAGGGCGAAGATAACTTAGACATCATTAAACATTTTAAAGAAAAGTATCGTAATGTGGATGTCCTGATGATTGATGATATTCAATTTTTAAGGGGAGCTGATAAGACACAAGATGAGTTCTTTAATACCTTTAATTTCTTGCATGATAAGGGGAAACAGATTATTATCAGTTCAGATAGTTCCCCAAATGATATGAAATTCCTAGAAGATAGACTGCGAACACGTTTTTCTTGGGGATTGCCAGTCAATATTAATCCTCCTGATTATGATCTAAAATTAAATATTTTGAAAAACAAAATCATGGGACATGATGTAAGTTCTTTAATTAAAGCAGAAGTATTAGAATATATTGCTAATAATTGTGAAAGTGATGTTAGACATCTAGAAGGGGCAATCAATCGATTATATGCAGTGACCGCGATTTACTCGCCTAAAGAAATAAACTTAGAATTCGCACAAGAAAATTTAAAAGATTATTTTGGAACCTCAATGTATATTACAAATAATGTTTTAAAAATTCAAAAGGCTGTTGCAGATTACTTCGATTTAACGATTGAAAATCTAAAGAGTAAACGAAGAGTCGCGAATATCAATAATGCCAGGCAAATTGCAATGTATATATGTAAAATGACAACTGAGGAGACTATTGAGAGAATTGGCTTAGAATTTAATCGAGATCATGCTACTGTCATACACGCTTGTGATAAGATAAGTGAAGAGATGAAAAAGAATGAAGAACTTAGAAGACAAATAAAAGAGATAAAAGAACAAATTTTGAATTGATTGTTAAAAAATCGACTTTTATCAACAAGGATTTTGAAAACTTAAATCGAGTTTTCTAAGGATTTATTGATAAGTTGACAGTTTTCAACATTATCCACCGTAATAATAACAATATATATAAAAAGAAAGAAGGAATGAAAATGAAATTTTCAATTAAAAAGAATATTATATTAGAACAATTAACAAATGTAAGTAAAGCAATTTCCCCAAGGAATATTATTCCTATACTAAATGGAATTAAATTTGATTTAAATGAAAGTGGGTTATCATTAACAGCAAGTGATTCTAACTTAACTATTAAGTCTTTTATTCCTGTAACTGATATTGAAGCAATAGAAAGTGAAGGTACTATCATTATTCAAAGTAAATATATTTTAGATATAATCAAAAAACTTCCAAGTGATATCATTCATTTTGAAGTCATAGATAATTTAAAAATTGTCATTTATACAGAGACAAGTCAGTATAACTTAAATTGTTTAAATAGTTCTGATTATCCACAAATTGAATTAGTTGGACAAGAGAGTTTTATTACCTTAAAGTCTCTTGATTTAAAGAAAATGATCAAACAGACAATTTTTGCTATATCGACACAAGAATCAAGACCTTTATTGACAGGAATTAATATTAAAGTGAATGGTGATGTCTTAGAATGTGTAGCGACTGATTCTTATCGCTTAGCTAAAAAGACCTTACAATTAGCTGAACCTTATGTAGAATCTGTTGATATTGTGATTCCAGGAAAGAATATCAATGAATTAGATAAAATTATGCAAGAGGAAGAAGAAAACGTTGAAATCCATGTATTTACTAACAAAATTATGTTTAAATATAAAAATATTTTATTTCAATCCAACTTATTAAATGGTCAATATCCAAATACTTCTAATTTTATTCCAAAGGAGTTTGTACATATCATCAATGCCAATCTTAATGATTACTATGCATCAATTGATCGTGCCGCTTTATTGACACAAAGTAAAGATAAAAACATTGTGAAAATGGAGGCAAAAAGCAATGAATTATGTGTAAGTTCGTTTGCTTCTGAAATTGGAAAAGTAGAGGATAAGATTACAGTTGAGAGGAATTGTGATGAAGATATCGCGATTTCCTTTAGTGCAAAATATATGATGGATGCATTAAAAACTTTTGAAGATGACGTAATTATTCTATTTATGAATTCTGATTCAAAGCCAATTGTATTAAAATCTGCAACAGATGAGAGTTTGATTCAATTAATTTTACCAATTAAAACTTATTAAAAATGAAGCTTTTAAAGGAAAATGAAAAATGAAAGAAGGATGACAAACTTCGACAATTTATTCATTTTTTTTATGTTAGAGTACCTCCGCGAAAGGAGGAAAAATGATGGATAATTATATAATTAATGAAGAAACAATGGCGATTATTCCTTATGGCAAGAAAAAATCGATTGTCTATGAAAGAAGTCGCTTTTTTATCATTAAAAAAGCTCCTAATTTTATCATAAAAAAAAGCTGTTTAGCTAATGGTTTTTCCTTAGAAGCAAGACATGAGTTAACTTTTGAATTAACGGGATATAAATATAAAGCTCCTATAATCGTTAATGAATCTCTTTGTCTTATTTTTTTCCCCACTTGTTCCCCAAGATTAAAGCAAGTAGAATGGGTGTCTTTAAATCACATAAAAAAGTTTTATGATAATCGTATTAAGAACTCCACTTATATCATGTTCAATAATGAAAAAATCATTGAATTTGATGAATCCATAAACATCATGAAAAATCAAATTTTACGAGCAACTCATTTAGAAGCTATTTACATGAAAAATAAGAAGAAATAAGGTCATTTTTTCTTTTTTTGTGGTAGCTTTTATGATATAATGAATATGTGTATAGGTGTACATAAAAACAGAAAAATCTCTTAAATGAGAAATAAAGGGGGTTAAAATGAAAATTTTAAATTTAAAATTACTAAATTTCCGTAATTATGAAAAATTAGAATTGGAATTTAACCCTGGAAAGAACTTAATTATTGGCCAAAATGGCATGGGAAAGACAAATATTGTCGAAGCAATCTATTGTTTAGCCTTTACGAAATCCTTTCGTGGGTCAAAAGAAGAGGTTGTCATTCGTCAAAACTGTGATTTGGCTAGAGTTGAAGGAACTATTTTAGATACTTATGAGAGTAAATATCGCATTATATTGAAGAGGAATGAAAAAAAGGTAAAGATTAATAATACAAATATTAATCGTTTAACTGATTATCTTTCTAAAATTAATATTGTTTTATTTACTTCTGAAGATTTAAAATTAATCAAAGATACACCGAATACTAGAAGAAAGTTAATTAATATTGAATTATCGCAGTTTAGTAATGATTACCTTAAAGTATTAACTCTCTATAATAAAGTCTTAAAGCAAAGAAATTCTTACTTGAAAACACTTTATACAAATGGCAATGCTAGTCAAGATTATTTACAAATTTTGACAGAACAATTAGTCGAACTTGGACTTAGAATACATAAGTACCGAGAGGAATTCATTGCTAAGATTAACCAATATATAGAGAAGCATTATTTTAAGATAGCAGGTATTCATGGATTAACTCTTCTTTATAAATCAGATTATAATAATCTAGGTAAAGAAGAATTACTTCAGGTCTATAAAAAAGAAAAGAATCGCGATATTATTCTTGGAACTACAAGTACAGGAATTCATCGAGATGATTATGAGTTTTCATTAGAGGGGAACAATTTAAAGGATTATGGTTCTGAAGGTGAACAAAAAAATGCGATTATTTCATTAAAATTAGGGGAAATTGATATTTTTAAAAATGAAAAAGAGATTGAACCTATTCTTATCTTAGATGATTTGTTTAGTGAATTAGATGAGGAAAAAATCAACAATATATTGACTTTTATTCACGATGACATTCAGACTTTTATTACGACAACTGAGTTAAATAAAGTTTCTGTATCTTTAAAGAAGGATAGTCGTATATTTGAAGTGGAAAATGGCACAGTTACAGAAAGAGGAAACCAATAGGAAACTTCTTTTTATAATAAATGATACTGAAAGGGATGACGTAGATGGAAGAAGAAACACATTATAATGCTTCGGATATTCAAGTATTAGAGGGATTAGAGGCTGTTCGTAAGCGACCAGGTATGTATATTGGAACAACAGATGTTAAAGGATTACATCATTTGGTTTGGGAAATTGTCGATAATGCTATTGATGAAGCATTGGCTGGATATTGCCAAAATATTGAAGTGATCATAAATAAAGATAACTCAATTACTGTGAAGGATGATGGAAGAGGGATTCCTACAGATGTCCATCCAAAAACAAAGATATCAACAGTGGAGACTGTTTATACCGTTTTACACGCTGGTGGTAAATTTGGTGGCGGCGGATACAAAGTTGCTGGAGGTTTGCATGGTGTAGGAGCGAGTGTTGTAAATGCCTTAAGTAAATGGGTAGAAGTACGTGTTTATAAGGATTCAAAGATTCATTTTATTCGTTTTGAAAATGGTGGAAAGACAGTAAATCCTTTGAATGTTATTGGAGATTGTGAACCAAATAGAACAGGAACTGTTGTCAGTTTTAAACCTGATCCTGATATCTTTGATACAGATATTTATGATTATGAAACGTTAAAAAATCGTATTCGTGAGCTTGCCTTTTTAAATAGAGGACTTTCTATTACCATTCGTGATGATCGTGATGATGAAGATACGACAGGAGAGACTTTCCTTTATGAAGGTGGAATTAAGGAATATGTTCGTTTTATCAATCAAGGAAAGACGGCTATTCATGAAGATGTCATTCACTTTGAAGGAGAAGAAGAAAATGTTCAATTTGAAGTGGCAATGCAATATAACACAAGTTATAATGATAATATTTATTCTTTTGTAAATAATATCAATACTCATGATGGTGGAACTCATGAAGAAGGAGTAAAAAGAGCTTTAACACGAGTAATCAATAGTTATTCACGAAAGAATGGCATCTTAAAAGAAAAAGATGATTCATTAACAGGAGATGATGTTAAAGAAGGTTTAACAATGATTATCTCTTGTAAACATCCTAATCCACAGTTTGAAGGACAAACGAAGGGAAGACTTGGTAATTCTGAGGTTAGAAAACTTGCAGATGATGTCTTTTCAAAAGGATTTGAAAGATTCTTGATGGAAAACCCTGAAGAAGCGAAAGTGATTATAAATAAAGCATTGCTTGCTTGTCGAGCTCGTAATGCGGCAAAGAAAGCTAGAGAAATTACAAGAAAAAGCGATTTAGCTACGACGAATTTCTTTGGAAAACTTGCAGATTGTAAGAGTAAGGATCCAAGTGAATCTGAAATCTTTATAGTCGAGGGAGATAGTGCAGGTGGAAGTGCTAAATTAGGACGTAATTCAATGACACAAGCTATCTTACCTTTAAGAGGAAAAATATTAAATGTTGAAAAGGCACGTTTAGATAGAGCTTTGGGAAATGAAGAAATCAGAACAATTATTACCGCTTTTGGTACTGGTATTGGAGAAGAATTTGATTTATCTAAGTTGCGTTATGATAAAATTATTATCATGACCGATGCCGACGTAGATGGTGCTCATATTCGCGTATTGTTGCTTACTTTATTCTATCGTTTCTTTAAGCCAATTGTACAATCAGGGCACGTGTATGCAGCTCAACCTCCATTATTTAGAATTTCTCATGGAAAAACGAGAAAGTATGTTCTTACAGAAGAAGAAAAGGACGAATATTTAAACAATTTACCTGAAAATGTACGTGCTCGTGCAGAAATTGTGCGTATGAAAGGTCTTGGAGAGATGGATGCAGATGAATTAAATGATACAACTATGGATATTGAAAAACGTGTGTTGAAAAAGATTACAGTTGATGATTGTGTTGCTGCAGACGCTATTTTTGAAAAATTGATGGGTGAAGAGGTTGGTCCTCGAAGAGAATTTATAGAGATTAATGCAGGATATGCTCAAAACATAGATGCTTAGGAGGTAAAGATATGACAGATGAAGAACTAAAAAATGAAGAAGAATTAGAGTTAGAACAAAATGATAGTGAAGAAGAACCTTCATCAGCTGGTAATAATGAATTTGGTGGAACTTTCCATGAAAGAGATAGTTTAACTGAGAATAATATTGTTACAGAGATTAGTAATTCATTCCTTGATTATTCAATGAGTGTTATTACAGCACGTGCTTTACCTGACTTAAGAGATGGTTTAAAACCCGTAAATAGACGTATTTTGTGGACGATGTTTGAATCTGGTCTAACGCCTGACAAACCACATCGTAAATCGGCAACAACTGTTGGAGCAGTAATGGGAACATACCATCCACATGGAGATTCATCTATTTATGAAGCTATGGTGCGAATGGCACAAGATTTTTCTCAAAGATATACTTTAGTAGATGGACATGGAAATTTTGGTAATATTGAAGGTGATGGAGCCGCAGCTATGCGTTATACAGAATCGCGCCTTGCCAAACTTTCTTTAGAGTTGTTGAGAGATATTCGTAAAGATACCGTTGATATGGATGATAACTTTGATGTAACTAAGAAAGAACCAAAAGTATTACCATCAAGATATCCCAATATTTTAGTAAATGGTACTATGGGAATAGCTGTTGGTATGGCAACAAATATTCCGCCACATAATTTGAGTGAGGTTATTGATGGATGTGTTGCCTATATTGATAATCCAGAGATAGAAGTCTCTGAATTGATGCAATATATTAAAGGACCTGATTTTCCTACAGGTGGTATAATCTTAGGGAATAAAGGAATTAAACAGGCCTATGAAACGGGACGTGGATCTATTACGATTCGAAGTCGTGCTGAGATAGAAGAACACGGAAATCACAGTAATATCGTAATTACCGAGGTTCCTTACGAGACCAATACATATGAACTTAAGAATAAAGTAGCTGAGCTTGTTCATAATAAAGTCATTGAGGGAATTTCTGATTATCATACTGATTTAAAAAATGGTATTAAAATTACTATTACTTTAAAAAAAGATGCGAATCCTCAAGTAGTTTTGAACAATTTATATAAATATACAAATTTTCAAAAGAGTTATGGTATTATCTTTTTGATGTTGGATAATGGAATTCCTAGAACTTTAGGATTAAAGGATATTATTGTTAAATATATAGATCATCAAAAAGAAGTCATTATTAGAAGAACAAAATTTGATTTAGCTCAAGATGAAGCTAGAGTTCATATCCTTAAAGGATTGCAAATCGCACTAGATCATATCGATGAAGTTGTTGCCATTATACGTGGTGCAATGGATGACGATGATGCAAGAACTAAATTAATTGATCGATTTGGTTTATCTGAAATTCAGGCAAATAATATCTTAGAAATGCGTTTAAGAAGATTAACTGGATTAGAACGAGAAAAAATAGATAAGGAATTAGAAGAATTACTAGCAGAAATCGAATATTTGAACTCTATTTTAGCTTCTAACGAAAAAGTTTTGAACATTATAAAGGACGAAATGTTAGAAATTAAGAAGCGTTATGGAGACGATAGACGTACAGATATTGATATGACGGCCATAGATTATATTGAAGATGAATCTCTAATTCCAGTGGAAGATATAATTATATCTATTACTGATAAAGGCTATATTAAGAGATGTACTTCAGATACCTATCGTGCTCAGCATCGCGGCGGTGTCGGTGTAAAAGGAATGTCAATTAATGAAGAAGATTATGTAAAATACTTGATTAATTGCAAAACACATGATGACGTACTCTTCTTTACTTCAAAAGGAAAAGTTTATCGTGTTAGAGGATATGAGATTCCACTTTATAGTAGACAATCTAAGGGATTACCTATTATAAATTTAATTCCAATTGAAAAAGAGGAAAGAATAAGTTCGATTATCAAGATTACACCTGACAAAGACGATGAGTTAAAAGGTAAATATTTAGCATTTGCGACAAGAGATGGTATTGTTAAAAAGACCCCAATTGAAGAATTTGCAAATATTAGAAATTCGGGAAAATTAGCTATCGGATTAAGAGAATCTGACGAATTAATTGATGTGAGATTGTGTAATGGAAATTCATATATCATTTTAGGATCTTCTGCTGGCAGAATGGTAGTGTTTGATGAAAACGAAATTCGTCCAATGGGAAGAACTGCATCTGGAGTAAAAGGTATATCTTTAGATGGAGCAACTTGTATAGGAATGGAAGTTGGAAATTTAGATGATAACTTACTAATTGTTACTTCTAACGGATTTGGTAAGAAAACATATGTTAATGAATATCGAATGACAAGACGTGGTAGCAAAGGAGTAAAAGCACTAAATGTAACTGACAAAAATGGTAATATGGTATCTCATAAGATAGTTACAGATAATAAAGATTTGTTAATTATTACAGACAGCGGAATGTTAATTAGACTTCCAATTGACCAAATTTCGCAATTGGGAAGAGTTACACAAGGTGTAAAATTAATAAATTTGAAGGAAAATCAATATGTATCTACAGTGAGTGTGGTAGAAAAGCAAGAAGATAATGGTGTTACAGAAGAAATAACAGAAACGGAAAATTTGCAAGATGAGGGCAATGAAAAAGAGAATGAATAAATTCTCTTTTTATATGTTTCACGTGAAACATTTGAAAACAACAAACAAATAAATAAATGTTTCACGTGAAACATTTATTTAGATTATATACAAGTGCATGCACAATGTTCCACGTGAAACATAGCAAGTGCGCAAAAATAAAAATTCGTTAGTTATTTTTTACAATTTTGTTCCTTTTTAGAATAACATATTGATTACAACCACAAAAACGTTCGATGTTTCACGTGAAACATCGAGATAAAATATAGTTTTAAATTATTTTTTTAATATAGGTGTGTTTTTTTTAACAATATAATTGTTACAACAACTAATGTTTCACGTGAAACATTAGTGTTATAAAATAAGTCGATCTTGCTTTAAAAACATTCTTGTTGTTTATTAAATTTTATATTTTCTGTATATTATCTATAAATCAATCTTTAATGTTCCACGTGAAACATCGATTTAAAAAGATTAATTATAAAACCATTTGATACTATGTTTAACTAAGGATTGTTTTAGTTAAAATAATAATCCGCGTAAGAATTTAGTTTTAGCCACTTTTAATTCTGCCTATAACTATCTTTTTTACTCGCCAATGTTTCACGTGGAACATTGGCTATTGGATAAAAGCACGAATATATAAATCTGCTTTTCTCCAATCAAATTATGAAAATATACTATGTTTCACGTGAAACATAAAAACTATACAAAATTTTAATATTGGCAATTATAAAAATCTCGATTCAAAAATTTCAAATTTGCTATTGTGTTTTTTTGCGATATTGTGGTATACTTAATTGGTGCAATGAATATGTTATAACTTGGTCAGGGTCGGAAGACAGCAGCCACATTAACCTCTATTCATGTGCACTTTTTATTTTTGGAATTGGTGTTATATGAATGAATATATTAATATATTGATAAAGGAAGCACAGTGTGCAGCTCAAAAAAAAGAAGTGCCTATTGGTGCTATTGTAGTGTATAAAAATAGAATTATAGCAAAGTCTTATAACAAAAGAATTAAGAACCATGATGTTACGTCTCATGCCGAGATAAATGCTATTCGTAAGGCGGAAAAGAAATTAGGGGATTGGCGATTAGATGAGTGCGATTTATATGTCACTTTAGAACCGTGCCATATGTGTATAGAGGTTATAAAAGAAGCTCGTTTAAGAAATGTATACTATTTACTTTCTAGAAATCCGCAAAAGCGCTCATACAATAAAACGAATATATGTTCGATGGAAAAAGACTTCCCTGTTGAATCAGATGATTATCGTCAAATTCTAAGTACTTTTTTTAAATTAAATGGTAAAAGAAAGTAAAAAATATGATATAATTTCCATAGGTGAAAGTGTATGAACTATAAAGTACTCTATCGTAAGTATAGGCCTACTAATTTTAATGATTTAGTCGGACAAGAACATATAAAAAAAATTCTCATTAATTCAATAACTAATAATAAAATAGCGCATGCATACATCTTTACAGGCCCGCGTGGTACTGGAAAGACAAGCTCTGCTAAAATATTTGCTCGTGCTATTAACTGTACGGATTTAAAAGATGGAATAGCTTGTGGAGAATGTGAAAATTGTTTAGGGTTTGATGCAAGCCCTGATGTAATAGAGATGGATGCTGCAAGTAATAATGGCGTTGATAATATCCGCGAAATGATAGAAAATGTCAGTGTGGCCCCGACAAATGGAAAATACAAGATCTATATTATTGATGAGGTACACATGTTATCGACTGCAGCATGGAATGCTTTTCTAAAAACTTTAGAAGAACCGCCTAGTAATGTTATCTTTATCTTAGCAACAACGGAAATTCAAAAGGTTCCCATCACTGTTTTATCACGATGCCAGAGATTTGATTTTCAAAGAATTGATAGAGAGTTGATTTATAATAATCTTGCTGTGATTTGTGATAAAGAACAAATACAATATGAAGAGGATGCTTTAAAGGAAATATCTTATTTGTCAGATGGTTGTATGCGTGATGCTCTAAGTATATTAGACCAACTATCCAAAGTTGCAGATCATATTACAATGGAAAATTTGAGTTTGAATTATGGAACGATTACGGCAGAAGATATTAACACTCTATATACAGCTATCCTGAAAAATGATCTAAATACTTTAGTAGAAAAACTTCATAAAATAAAAGAGACTGGAATTGATATAAAAATATTGATTGATAAGATTTTAGATTATTTGATTGAAAAAGCGGTTGCCATGAAAAAGAAAAATGTAAGTAATAATGTCTTTAGACAATTAAAGAGATTAATAGAATCATTAAACGATGTATTAAATAAAATTAATTATAATTCAAATGGTTTTCTTCTGTTAGAATTAGAATTAATTTCATTTATAAATGATGATGAAAATCAAATATCAAATCGTGAAATCAATCAAATTATTTCCCGGGAAATAATTTCGGATGAAACCAATGTGGATCTGAATCATCTATTGAAAGGAAATAAATCGTCCCAAGTTTATGTGGTTTGCGATGAGTTTATTAACATAAGATTAAATAATACTTTCGTTTCTGCAAATAAAAATGATAAAATAAAGATAGGCAATTTATGGAAACAGTTTATTGAAGAAGTGAAAAAAAAGAATTTGACTGAATTCTTTGCAATCATCAAGAGTTCGACGTTGCAAGTTGCTTCTAATGAATACATTCTTTTTGTAACTCCTTCAGAGAGTATAAAAATAGTAGGAAATGCAAAATTGTATGAATTGGAGACAAAATTTAATAATTTATTTCAGACTTCCTATAAAATGATTTTTATTACAAAAAAGGAGTGGGAAGAGTTTATGAAAAATTATAATAAGGAGCAAAAATACGAAATTCAAGATGAATCTGAGTATATAAATGAAAATACTTCTTCCCTTAAATTGGCAGAAGATATATTCGGAAATGAAAAATTAAATATAGAATAGGAGAAAAATATTATGAATATGAATAATTTAATGGCGCAAGCGCAAAAAATGCAAAAGGAAATTGAAAAAAAGCAGGAGGAAATAAATAGTACTGAATTTACAGGAACATCTCAATTAGTAGACGTTGTAATTTATGGAAACAAGAAAATCAAAAGTGTAATGATAAAAAATAAAGAATCGTTTGATGCGGAAGATGTAGAAATGTTGGAAGATATGATTAAAATAGCAATGAACGATGCTATTTCAAAAATAGAAAAAGCAATAGAATCAAAACTTGGCATGTATGGAAAACAATTAGGTGGATTGTTTTAGATTATGCTTTATCCAGCAGTATTAAATGAAACAATTCGTTCATTTCAAAAATTTCCTGGAGTAGGAGAAAAGAGTGCTGAACGTTACGCTTTGTCTCTTTTAGATTTTAGTGATGAAGATATTGAGCGCATTGTAAATAATATAAAAGATTGCAAGAAAATGCTTCACCCGTGCAAAACTTGTGGAAATTTAACTGATAAAGAGATTTGTACTATTTGTAGCGATGATGGTAGAAAAAATAATGTTATCTGTGTTGTTGAAGATTACAAAAGCGTTATCATGTTTGAAAAATCTGGATCGTTTGATGGTAAGTATCATATTTTAAACGGTTTGATTTCCCCAATAGATGGTGTCTATCCAGAAGACATTAATTTGTCTACTTTAGTCTCTAGAATAGAACCTGAAATTGATCATGATGCGGAGATTATCTTAGCGTTAAAGCCTTCAATTGAGGGGGAAACAACAACACTTTATATCAAAAAAATATTTGAAAAGAAAAATATTAAAGTTTCGAGATTATCTTATGGAATTCCTATGGGCGTTGAAATCGATTATTTAGATTCTATAACTCTTGATCGAGCATTGTTAGATCGCAAAGAAATATCATAGAAAGAGTTTTATTCTAATAAAATGTATTGGTGAAAATACATGAATAAAATAAAAAAGCTTTTCCTTAATCTTATTTTTTCTTTTGTTAGTCTCTATACGGTTAATTTATTTACAAACGCCTTTGATATTATCATTCCTATAAGCATATCAGGAATAGTCATTATTACTTTCTTAGGAATGCCAGGTTTTGTAATGTATTGTTTAATTGTAATAAAGTATTTGTAGGTGAGGTATGAAGAGTGAAGAAATAAAAAATCTAATTGTAAGATCCTTCAGTGAGAAAAAAAATTCTCATGCTTTTTTGTTTTTTACAAATAATATAGCAAGGTGTGTACAGGATGTTACAGAAATCATAAGACAAGTGAATTGTTTGAAAGATGGGAGCGTTGACTGTGATTGTAATATTTGCAATACAATAAGACAAGAAACGAATCCTGATGTTATTTCTTTATCTCCAGACGGCAAGGAGATTAAAACGAATCAAGTGCTAGAAATTATTCATCGTTTTTCTTCTAAGCCTCTTATCAGTAAATATTCTTCTTATTTAATTATAGGCGCTGATAAAATGAATGATGGTGCTTCAAATAAGATGTTAAAATTTTTAGAAGAACCTGAAGGAAATATTGTAGGTTTTTATATAACAGACAGAGTTTCTGGAATCTTACCAACGATTAAAAGTAGGTGTGAACTATATACTTTTAATTATGGCATAGATTCTATTTATGATTTATTAAATATAACAGAAGAGGACTATCAGTCTTTTTATTCTGAAACGATTAATTTAGTGAGTAAATTAAACAATACGCCAAAATTTTTATTAATGGCAGATTCTAAAAAAATTGCCCAAAAAGAAAGAGTTGAGATAGAGAAGATATTAAATCTCATAAAAAGAATGTATATCATAAAATATGAAAGCATAACATTGGAGAAATATGTCGATCACGAAGATATTCAAGAAGTTTTAGAAGTTATTATGACAAAAGACATAAAAATCATTGTAAAAAGAATTAATCTGTTAGATAATATCATCAATGAATTTAAAACAAATGTGAATAAAGAGTTATTTATCAACAAATTGTTTTTAAGTTGGGAGTGATTATATGAAAATCTGTAGTGTTCGATATAAAGATGGAGGGAAAAACTATTATTTTACCTATGAAGATCAATTAAAATTAAATAAAAATGTAACGGTTGTAGTAGATACAGAAAAGGGAGAACAATTTGCTAAAGTAACAGAACCTTTTGTTGAAAAAGTGGAAAAAATCGACATTTCTGAGATGAAGTCTGTGAAGAGAATTTCTACTAAAAAGGATTATAACACATACTTACATAATTTAAAGGAAGCAGAGTCAGCTTTACAATATATTCGTGATTTGGTTAAAAGAGAAGAATTGAATATGAGAGTCATTGATGCTCACTTTACTTTAGATCGTAAACAGTTGATTTTTAATTTTGTCGCAGATGAACGTATTGATTTTCGTAATATAGTGAAAGAGCTTGCTGCAAAGTATAAAACTCGTATTGAACTTCATCAAATGGGTGTTCGCGATAAATCGAAAGAAATTGGTGGTGTAGGAATCTGTGGACGAAGTCTTTGCTGTTCATCTTTCCTTTCAGGAATAGAAGCTATAAGTATAAATATGGCTAAAAACCAAAATTTACCTTTAAATCCCTCTAAAATCAATGGAGCGTGCGGTCGTTTATTGTGTTGTCTTGCTTACGAGGATGAAGTATATGAAGAGCATCGTACCCATCTACCAAAAATGGGAAGCACCGTAAAAACGGAAGACGGCGAAGGAAAAGTAGTTTCTTTAGATATTTTAAAAAAGAAGTATTCAGTCAATATTAAAGGAGAGATATTTGAATATGAAGTCGAATGAGTTAAATGATTTATTTGACTATTCGTACAAAATCTTTCAAAATGATGATTATTTTAAATTTTCTATTGATTCTATACTCTTAGCAGAGTTCGTTTGTAAAAGAAAAAATGACAGAAGAATATTGGATTTATGTACAGGAAATGCCCCAGTACCTTTGATACTTTCTGAGAAGTATGGAAATGAAGTTTCGATAACAGGAATTGAATTACAAAAAGAAATCTATCAAATGGGGATTGATTCTATAAATCAAAATAATGTTCATAACATCGAACTTTTAAACAAGAATATTTTAGAATTCGTTAGGCAGGAAAAATACGATATTATAACGTGCAATCCACCATACTTTAAAGAGTATAATGAAAGTAAAGTAAATCAAAATCACGTGAAGGCGATTGCGCGACATGAAATTAAAATTACATTAGAAGGCATATTTCAGGTTGCTTCTAGATGCATTCAAAATAGAGGTTATTTTTATCTTGTTCATCGTCCTGAAAGGCTTGTTGAAGTCTTAGATTTATGTAAAAAATATCATTTTGGTGTAAAAAAGATACAATTTGTTTATCCTAATAGAAAGACGGAATGTAAACTTGTTTTGTTCGAGTTTTGTTATCATGGTGAAGATTATTGTAAGGTATTAGAGCCAATGTACATAGATGAGGTCGATAGTTACAAAAATATATTTAGAAGGTGATACTATGAAGTTAATTGTAGGTTTAGGAAATCCTGGGAAAGAATACGAAAATACCCGTCATAATATTGGATTTATGATATTGGATTCTTTTTTAGGAAAAGTCTCATGGTCATCAAAATTTAATGGTCATTATTATAAAACTAACATTAATGGTGAAAATTATATCTTTTTAAAACCACAGAGTTATATGAATTTATCTGGTGGGGTTGTCAAAAAATATGTAGAATATTTTGATATACAATTGGAGGATATTCTCATTATTCAAGATGATCTAGACTTAGAAGTAGGACGTATCCGTTTAAAAATAGATTCCAGTGCTGGCGGACATAATGGAATTAAAGATATCATCTTGCATTTGCATAGTGAATCTTTTGCTCGTTTAAAAATAGGCATATCTAAAAAGGCTCATATGGATACAAAAGATTACGTACTTGGTCATTTTTCAAAAGCAGAATTAGAAGTTATTTTTAAAAATCGAGAGTCTATTGAGACGATTATAAGAGAGTTTTCTGTTAGTAATCTAAGAGATTTAATGAATCGTTTTAATTAGGAGAAAATCATGGATTTATTAGAAAATATTTTTTCTTATGAAAATCATTCAACCGTATGCGGACTTACGGATGAACTTTCCATATTATATTATTATACGTATTTTAAAACGCATCAAGAAAACGTTTTAATTGTTACAAACGCTCTTTTTGACGCTACTAAAATTACTCAAAAATTGAAAACATACACCGAAGATGTATGTCTTTTTCCAATGGACGATTTTTTATCTTCTGTTGCTTTAGCGATATCACCCGATTTAAAAGTCCAACGTTTAGAGACTCTAGAACGAATTCGTACAGAGAAAAAGTGCATCATTGTTACTAATTTAATGGGATATCTACGTTTTCTTCCATCTATCGAAGAATCTAATCACTTAAAGCTCACTATTTCGAAAAGCAGTACTTTTTCTCGTGACCAATTTTTAGAAACTCTTGATCAATTTGGTTACCGTAGGGAAACATTAGTTACTTCTACAGGTGAATATGCAGTAAGAGGGTTTATCATTGATATTTTTCCGATTGAAGCAAACCATCCTATTAGAATCGAGACTTTTGGAGATGAAATAGAGAACATTCGTGTATTTGATGAGAATACTCAGATGTCTATTGAAGAAGTGAATGAGTATACTTTTCTCCCTTTTAAAGAAGTTGAAACAGATCAATATAATTCCCTTTACGATTATCTGTATCATCCATTAGTCTTCTTTGTCGATCAAGCTCAAATAAAAAATGGTTATGATAAAATTCAAAAAGATATATATGATTATAATCTGGAAAAGGAAATAGATAAAGTTTATATGTACCAATTAGATGAAATAAAGGTTCAGAATAACATAAAAATTGAAACAATTAATAATATACCAAATGCGGTGACCTTCAAATGCCATGAAATTATGAATTTTAAAGGAGATTATCATAAATTAGCAGATTTTTGTCAATTACATAAAAATAATCATACTTTAGTGATTTGTCTTTCAAAAGATAAACAAGTGGAAAGAATTGAAGAAATACTTTCTCCTTTACACTATGGAAATCCAGAAAAAGGGAAAATCACGGTGATGAAAAAGAAAATAAATGCTGGATTTATGATAAATGATTATATCTTTATTTCTGAATATGATATGGAAGATATCAAGGTTATTTCAAGTTATAAAACCACATTTAAGATGGGACAAAAAATTAAAAGCTTTGATGATATAAAAGTGGGCGATTATGTTGTTCATACGAATCATGGAATAGGGATTTATGGAGGCATTGAGGCCATTTCTAATAAAGGACTTATGCGAGATTATATTGTCATTCAATATTTAGATAACGATAAAGTCTATATTCCTGCATCTAAAATATCTACTATTTATAAATATTCAGATGCTGATGGTACAAAACCTAAAATTAATAAGTTAAATTCTACAAATTGGGCAAAAACAAAGATGCGTGTTCGTAGTAAGATAAAGGATATATCTGATGAACTGATAAAGCTTTATGCTAAACGTTCAAGTATTAAAGGAGAATCATACAGTGATTACGAAGAGGAAGAAATTTTTGGTGTTCATTTTGAATATACAGAAACAAGTGATCAATTAAAGTGTATTAAAGAAATTAATCAAGATTTAAAATCGAGTATACCTATGGACCGATTACTATGCGGAGATGTTGGCTTTGGTAAGACAGAAGTAGCTTTTCGTGCCATGTTTAAGACGGTTATCAATGGTTTTCAAGTCGCTTATTTATGTCCTACTACCCTCTTGTCCCGTCAACAATATAAAAATGCACTTGAGCGATTTAAAGATTTTCCTATAGAAATTGCTCTTTTGAATCGTTTTGTCTCAGTAAAAGAGGTAAAAAGAATCATTGAAGGATTAAAAAAGGGGTCTGTTGATATTGTCATAGGAACCCATAAATTATTAAATGATGCGATTGAATATAAAAATTTAGGACTTCTTGTAATTGATGAAGAGCAGCGCTTTGGTGTCACACATAAAGAAAAGATAAAAAAATTAAAAAGTGATATAAATGTTCTCACTTTATCCGCAACTCCTATTCCTAGAACACTTAAAATGGCTATGAGCGGATTACGAGATTTATCAATTATCGATACGCCTCCAGTTAATCGATATCCTGTACAAACCTATGTACTTGAAGAAAATGACGTTATAATTAAAGATGCCATTTATAAAGAACTGTCTAGAAATGGACAAGTCTATATTCTTTATAATCGAGTGGAAAGCATAATGGATATGCATACGCGTATTCAAACGCTTATCCCAGAGGCACGAATTGAGATTGCCCATGGAAAAATGGAAAAAAATGAATTAGAACATGTTGTTACCGCCTTTGTAGAAGGTGCCTATGACATTTTGATATGTACAACGATTATAGAAACGGGAATAGATATACCGAATGTCAACACTTTATTGGTTTTTGATGCAGATCGATTTGGGTTAAGTCAACTATATCAGTTGCGAGGTCGTGTTGGTAGAAGTGATCGAATTGCCTATGCTTATTTAATGTATCAACCTCATAAAATGCTCAATGATATCGCTATTAAGCGTTTACAATCTATTAAAGACTTTACTGAATTAGGAAGTGGCTACAAAATAGCTATGCGTGATTTAGCTATCCGAGGTGCAGGAGATTTTTTGGGAAGTGAGCAAGCAGGATTTGTCGAAGCTGTAGGGTTAGATTTATATACAAAAATGGTTAATGAAGAAATAAGTCGTCAAAATGGAGAAGAAATACTTGATGAAGAGATGAGCACTCCTCTTATTGAAGTTTCTAATCATATAGATGATGATTACGTATCTGAGGAAAACTTAAAAATTGAAATTCATAAATTGATAAACAGTATAGAAGACGAAGAAACACTTCTTAAAGTAAAAACCGAAATAGAGGATCGCTTTGGAAAAATAAGTGAAGAAATGGAAATCTATATGTATGAAGAATGGTTTGAAAAACTTGCAGATAAACTAAAAATAAAACAAGTGAGTTATCAAAGGAATAGCATTGAAATCATTTTACCAGAGGAGATATCTAATCAAATTTCTGGAGATAAATTATTTCTTGTTATGATGAGTATTCATCCTAAATATCGCATTTGTTATAAAATGAAGCAAATTCATATCGAGTTGCCTCTATTATCATTAGAAAAACACTTTATCTATTATGAAGTAAGATTACTTCAAGAAATTGTAAACTTAGTCTCACTTGCCTCTTGAGAAAAGAAAAAATATATGTTATATTAGCCTTGTTAAGCAGTGAAGGAAAGAAGCTTTTTGAATCCTTTTAAAGAGAATCTGGTAAGGTGAAAGCAGATAAGGCAAAGAAAAGTCGAATGGGTCTGGAGTTTAAATCGTTTTATCGCGTTAAGATTTGAGAGCATGTATGTCATGAATTAAGGTGGTATCGCGGAAATTTTTCGTCCTTAAGTTCATGGCTTTTTATTTTTATTAGGTAAACGAATACATGATAAGCAAATTTATAAAGGAGAATGTTAAATGCAAAAAGAAAAATACTATATATCTACAGCAATAGCTTATACTTCAAGTAAACCACACATAGGAAATACTTACGAGATTGTCTTAGCTGATGCAATTGCGCGTAATAAAAGATTAGAAGGATATGATGTTTACTTTCAAACGGGAACAGATGAACATGGCGAAAAAATTGAGTTAAAAGCAAAAGAAAAGGGAATTAATCCACAAGAATATGTCGATCAATTGGCAGGACAAATCAAAGACATTTGGGATTTAATGAATACGACTTATGATCGATTTGTAAGAACGACAGATAAAAATCATGAAAAAGTGGTACAAAACATCTTTAAAAAGATGTATGAACAGGATGATATTTATAAAGGGGAATATAAAGGTCTTTATTGTACTCCATGTGAATCTTTTTGGACTGAAAGTCAATTGGTTGATGGAAAATGCCCTGATTGTGGTCGAGAAGTTGAAGAAAAAAAAGAAGAAGCCTATTTTTTCAGATTATCTAAATATCAAGATAAATTAGTAGATTATATAGAAAGTCATCCAGAATTTATTCAACCAGAGTCTAGAAAGAATGAAATGATGAATAACTTTATCAAACCAGGATTACAAGATCTTTGTGTTTCTCGTACCTCATTTAAATGGGGAATTCCCGTTCTCTTTGATGATAAACACGTTGTTTATGTGTGGCTTGATGCTTTAACGAACTATATTACAAATATTGGCTATGATGTTGAAGCTTCAAGTGAAGAATTTCATAAATTATGGCCGGCAGATTTGCATCTTATCGGGAAAGATATTATTCGCTTCCATACCATCTATTGGCCTTGCTTTCTTATGAGCTTAAATATTCAGCTTCCAAAGCAGGTATTTGGACACCCTTGGCTTTTATCGGGAGGCGATAAAATGAGTAAGTCAAAAGGGAATATTCTATATGCAGATGATCTTGTATCAAAGTATGGCCTAGATGTAATTCGATATTTTGTCTTACATGAAATTCCTTTTGCAGATGATGGAGTTATTACAGAAGAACTAATTGTTGAACGAAATAATTCAGATTTAGCTAATATTCTTGGAAATCTAGTAAATAGAACTATTGCGATGACGAATAAGTATTTTGATGGTATTGTTGAAAAAACGGGTGTTATAGGGGACCCTGACCAAAGTTTAATCGAAAAAGTAGAAAAATTAGGTGTTAATGTAAAAGAAAAAATGGACCATTTGAAAATCGCAGATGCAATTGATGAAGTTTTTCATTGCCTAAGAGCATCTAATAAATATATTGATGAGACAATGCCATGGGCTTTAGCAAAAGAAGAAGCAAGTCAAGACCGTTTAAAACAAGTCTTATATAATTTAACGGAATCCATTCGTATTTGTGCTGTTTATTTACAACCATTTTTGCCAGATACTGCCGAAAAGATTTTTGAATACATCAATACGGATAAAATACAGTATGAAACAACGAAAATTTTTGGCCAATATGCAAGTGGTACAAAAGTAAATGAATCTGCTATTCTATTTAAGCGCATTGAGTTATAAAAGAAGCTTAAAATTTTCAATTTTAGGAGGAAATGAGATGTATACAGATACGCATTGTCATCTTTTTAAAGAGTATTATCAAACCATTGAAAAAGTGATAGAAGACGCCATAGATTCAGGAGTTCATAAAATGATTGTTGCTGCAACAAATATGGAAAATAGTAAAGAGGTTGTTTCTTTAGCTGAAAAGTATCCCTCAGTCTATTTTTGCTTGGGTATTCATCCTGAAAGTGTAGAAGAAGAACGAACTGAGTTTAAATCTTATGTCCTCTCTTTAAAAAATCATCCCAAATTTGTAGGAATAGGAGAAATTGGATTAGATTATTACTATGGCAAAGAGTTAAGAAATGAACAACTACTTTTATTCGATGAAATGCTTGATTTAGCAGAAGAAGTAGAAAAGCCAGTCATTATTCACAGTCGTGAGGCAACGAAAGACACGATTGATATTTTAAATCGTCATCGAGTAAAGGGGATTTTGCACTGTTTTTCAGGAAGTTTAGAAACGGCTCAAATTCTGATAAATATGGGATTTTTTATTGGTGTTGGTGGTGTTATGACATTTAAAAAAGCACATATTGATGAGGTGATTAACGAAATTCCTTTAGAAAAGTTAGTTTTAGAGACGGATGCCCCATATCTTACGCCTGAACCTTACAGAAAATACCAAAATGAGCCAAAATATATTCCTGTCATAGCAGAATACCTTGCAAATACAAAACATATACCTATTACTAGAGTAGCAGAACAAATCGAAAAAAATGTCACTGAAATCTTTGACATATAAAATCCTTTTTGCTACAATTAGATTGTAGGGTGATGATATGAAGAAAGTAACAACTCAACTGTTTAAAACAACCAAGATTCTTCTATTATTAGGGGTATTATTTACTTTACAAAAAGTAAATGTAATGAATGGACTTGGTAAAGTCTCAAATGAGAATTTAAATAAAACCATTGATTTAACGGCAATGGCTGTGAAATTAAATGAAATTCAAATGGCAGATAAGTATTATCCATTGGATACATTTACAGGAGATTTAACAGGCTATGGCGCTAATTGTGCACTTTGTAGTGGAAAATTAGGATGTACAGGACAAGATGTTCGTGATGGTACTACTATTTATAATGATACTGATTACGGAGATGTAAGAATTGTTGCATCAAGTAAGAATTTACCTTGTGGTTCTGTTATCACATTTGATGCCAAATATATTAGTGATGAACCTATTACCGCAATTGTTTTAGACCGTGGTGTATTGGGAAATGATATAGATTTATTAGTTCCATCTGAAAGCTATGCTTTAAAAAATGTTGGAAGACATAAGTTAACTTATGATGTTTTAAGATTTGGTTGGGAAAGAAAGGAAAGTTAAAATTCCTTTCTTTTTTCTTGTTCGCATATAAAATAGTATGTTACAATCTTTTTGAGGGAGATTATATGGAATTTGTTTTTAAAAAGAAATATGGCCAAAATTTTTTAACTAATCAAACTATTATAAATAAGATTGTTCAATCCATAGAGCCAACGAATAAGGATTTAATCATCGAAATAGGTCCAGGAGCAGGTGCTCTTTCTAAAAGATTAAAACAATATGGTACTCATTTGATATGCTATGAAATAGATCAAGAGACAAGACTTTATCTAGATGAATTAGAAGATGAACATACACATATTATCTATGATGATTTTTTAAAACGTGACATTATGTCAGATATAAGAGCTTACGATTGTAACAGAATATTTGTTATAGGAAATTTACCTTATTATATAACAACACCGATAATCTCAAAGATAATTACTGATAAAATACCTATATATGAAGCGGTTTTTATGGTACAAAAGGAAGTGGCAGAACGTTTTGTCGCTAAACCAAATCATCGTGAATATGGCGCAATAACTGTTTTCTTAAATGCCTATTTTCATGTTTCTAAATTGTTTGATGTCAGTAAAAACTATTTTATTCCAAAACCCAAAGTAGAGAGTGCTGTTGTAAAATTTACAGCTAAAACAGAGAAAGCAGAGATTGACTATTCTAAATTTAGTAAAATAGTGAAAGACTCTTTTCAATTTAAAAGAAAAACACTTAAAAACAATTTAAAACAGTACGATACTGAAAAGATAGAAGAAATTTTAAAAAAGAATGGATATTCACTTGATCATCGTGCAGAAGAGATCCCCTTTTCCGTTTTTATAGAGATTGCTAGTAAATTTTAGCAACTCTCCTTTTTTTATTCATATAATATACTAGGTGATTTATGATGTTTGAAGTGGGAAATACAGTAACTAGAAAGAGTTATAATGACGATGTTATATTTATTATACTAGAAATTAAGGAGGATATTGCCTATTTAAAAGGAACAGACATTCGATTATATGCAGATGCTCCTTTAAGTGATTTAAATCAGTGTGATCGAAAAGATGATTATACACCTAGTATATCTTTTGATTTATGTGATCGCGATGAGTATTTTTATCTTCCAGGAAAAATTCTTCATATTGATGGGGATGAAGATTATTTAAATAAAAGTTTGGAGTTTTATAAAAAAGCAGGAGTTTTAGCGATTGGTCGTAAAATAAAAGAATCTGAGATGCCAGGAGTAGTAGAACAGTATTTGAAAGAAATTAATCCAGATATATTAGTTATTACGGGGCACGATGCCTTCTATGATAGAATGGGAAATACAAATAATATCAATAATTATAAGAATTCAAAGTATTTTGCTCGATGTGTCCAAATTGCTAGAAATTTTGAAAAATCACACGAAAAACTCGTTATTATAGCAGGAGCTTGTCAAAGTGATTATGAAGATATCATAAAAAGTGGGGCTAATTTTGCATCTAGTCCTAAAAGAGTAAATATTCATGCGTTAGATCCCGCAGTCATTGCCGTTAATATTGCGATGACAGATAAGCGCAGAAGTATTGATATTAAGGAGTTACTTAACAAAACAAAATATGGTAAAAATGGCATAGGAGGATTGGAAGGAAATGGTATGATGTATGTGGGATATCCTAGATAGAATGGATAACAAACATGATTTTTTTCTAAAACTTGATTTTTTTCGATTTTTTTTGTATACTATTTGAAAATTAAATAAATGGGGGAAATGCGCAATGAAAAAGATGATTCTATTTTCAAAGACTTACATGCATGATTTAATTTGTATAGGAGTGCTATCATTCATCTTAGTGATACTCTCTACAGTTGGACCACCAATTGGAGCAGAAAAAGAGTTAGCAATAAATAATGCAGATATTGGATTGAACTCTGGAAATTCTGAAAATATTAATTTAGCTAATACACAACAAAGTAAAGCTGAAGCGAAGGATTTCGTTTATCTTTCAGATATTCCATACATGACAGATATCTCTTATACATCTTATAGTACGATTCAATTAGACAAGAATTTATCCGGGGGACTAATTACTGTCAATATTGATGGAAAACAAAAGATGTTTATGAAAGGTATTTTAGCTCATGCCAATGCAACAGTTGCCTATGACTTAACTAAATATAACTACGATTATTTAACAGCTTATTTAGGAGTAAATGCTGATCGAGGAACTATAGGAAATGGTGTTAGATTTGAAATTCACACATCGGATGATGGAAAGAATTGGACTTTAAAAGAAAAAGTTAATAATAATGCCGTATTTAAGGGAGCGACTGATGCGTATTTTCTAAAATATCCAGTGAAGAATGTAAAATATATTAAGTTTGTCATTCAAGACTGTGGAAACAATAGTAATGACCATTCAGTTATTGCAAATGCAAAATTAATTAGTGAAAGTTATCAAGAACCTGTTTTGAAAGTAGATTATATTAAAACAGTAGAAGAATATGATGAGATAATAAGAACTTTCCCATCAGCTAATTTAACTAATGAGCAAGAATTAATCTTGTTGCAAAGAGAATTTGTTAATAATGCTACATACGATTTATTACAAAATTTAGCAACATTTAATTCTGTATATAATGAAACCCTTAGTTGGTTAATGACTAATTTAGAAAACTTAAAATTATATGTAATGGGTGGAAAACCTGAAGGAAGTTATTATAATGCTATAGTTCAACTTACGAGACTTTATAGTAATTATAAAAATGATTTTACAAATACTACACTTCTTAATAATAAATGGGATTCCACTTTAACTTATGGCGATTTATATAAGAAAATGGCATTTGCTTTATCATTAACACATTCAACTACTGTTAGATTATGGATGCAAAATTCTAAAGAAGATCAATCTGATGCAGTTGTTCGTTATGCTATTTATAGATTTATGCATAAAAATGGTAGATTTAAAGCAACTGATAGTGTTGATATGACACCTATGTTTGAGAGTTTACCTGTTGAAACTATGAGATTTATTATGAATAATGCTATTGATGATGAATCGATTTTATGGTTAAACGACTATGTTCAATCTAAAATTGACGCTACTCCATCTAGTGTAGGTAGTCTTTTAACACCACACCCATATATGGCATATGTTTGGCCAAATTATGGAAACAGTATTTATTATGATGAGGCGAATAAAGATTATTTTAATGAATTATTTGCCGTTCCTGATAGAAATAATCCAGAAGAAAAAATTGGACTATGGGATTTGACTTATACAATTCCTGGAGGAACCGATTCAAAAGAGTACACTTTAAAAGTTACAAGAGGAACATCAGATTATAAATTATATAAAGTTTGGATGAACTTTAGAAACAAATTTGGTACAGGAGCTGTTTGTGGAGGAATATCTAAATCTGGATCTAATATTCGTACCACTCATGGTATTCCAGCTACTGTTATAGGTCAACCTGGGCATGCAGCACTTTTATATTATTCACAAAATACGAGTGGACAAGGTTACTGGGGAATTGACAATGACGTAAGTGGATGGACTTTATCTGAGAAGGGAGAAAGAATGCTTCTTGGATGGGGTAATGATCGAAAATATGCAACCGGCTATACTGTAACCTACATGGTAATGGCACAAGAGGCATTAAATAGATTTGAAGATTATCAAAGATCTAGTGAATTATTAATGCTTGCAAATAGTTATAAAAATGACCCAAGTAAATACGAGGAATGCCTTCGTGCATCAATAAAAGCTTTGGATTTTAATGTAGATGCTTGGTATAAATTAATTGAATTATATAATAATGATTCTACTAAGACTGAAGAAGACTACTTTAATTTAGTAAAAGAATTGAGTGATAGTTTCTTAGAATATCCTTTACCATTTTATCAACTATCTGCATTGATTAAACCTAAATTTACATCAAATGCTTATCAATTCAAGTATTCCTTATTAGTTACAAGCACTTTAACTAAAGCGAAGAATTATCAAGGAACTGATGTCTTACAACCTGGAGTTACTAGAGTTGAAGCATCCTACCTTTTAGGACTTTTCGATTCTACATTAGCTACATTCTCATTTGATGGAAATAAAGCAAATAAAATTGTCCTTTCAAATCGTTTTGATGGAAATGGAATTAGATGGGATTATAGTTTAGATGGTAAAAAGACATGGAATGAAGTTTCCTTTACAGGAGATGAGGCCCACGAATTAGAATTAACTGCTGAACAAATTGCTAGTATTACAGCAGAAAATGATATATATATTCATGTTGTTGGTGTCAATTATTCTGAAGAAAACCTGTTTAAGATCGATATTCAAGAATCTTTAGGATTGCCAAGTACGCTTTATGCAAATGATTTAGAAGATAAATTGATTGCAGCAGTACCTACAATGATGTGGAAATATAATGAAAATGATAAGTGGACATATTATAAAGATGCAGAACCTGATCTATCAGGAGATAGAGATGTAATAGTAAAAGCAGGAGCTACTGGATTATATCTAGCTTCAAAAGATTCTGTAACATATCATTTTACTAATAATGTTCAACCTAATGATAGAAAATATGTAAAAATTGAACATCTTTCTATTGAAAGTGTTTCATCAGAAGCTACTGCACAAGGAAGATATGCAAGAAATATTATAGATGGAAATATTAATACGAATTGGCATTCTGCTTGGAATGGTAGTGATAGAACTAAAGAAATTGTTATAAAACTAGATGAACCAAGAAATATAACAGCAATGGATTATTATCCTTTAGCTGGTGGAAATGGAAAAATAGAGCAAGCTCAAATACTTATCAGTATGGATGGAGAAAACTATGTTGAAGCTGCAGTAACTGATTGGACGTATAAAAATACGGCTGATGTTGGAGTTAGAACGATTGATTTTGAACCTGTAAGAGGACAATATATCAAAATTGTTGGTAAGAAAACACAAGCTGCAAGTGCAAGTAATAGTTTTATTGCTGGAGCAATGTTTAATTTCTATGAAAATACTGCAATTAAAGTAGTAGCAAATTTCTCATTTGATGGAAATAATGCAGGAAAAATCGTCTTAAATGATGCTGATTATTCAAAAGAATGGAAATATTCTATAGATAATGGAGCAACATGGAAAACTGTATCTGGAAATAATGCTCAATTATCAAAAGAAGATTTATCAAATATCACAGCAGAAAATGGTATCAAAATTAAACTAAGTGGAGACAATACTGAATATTCTATTAAGATTAAAGATGCTGATCCTTTAGAACTTAATCCATATTTGAATGATTTAGAAAATAGACTAATAGCTATTGGTGATACTTCAAAACTTGAATGGAAATATTCTGATACAAATGATTGGACTTCTTATAGTGAAGAAGAACCAGTTGTTATTGGTAATAGAACTCTTCAAGTTAGAGCTAAAGCAACTTCTACGACTGTTGCAAGTAACGTTTTAGAATATCACTTTACAGAAGATAATCACCCTGATGAAGAAAAATATATTTCAATAAAACATTTATCAATAAGTGGATATTCCACACAATCGATTGATTCAACTAGACCTTTCTATGCACCTAATGTAATTGATGGAAATCCTAATACTTTATGGCATACTGATTTTAGATATTCAGTATTAACTCAAAGTGTTAAACCATTTGTTACAATCAAATTAGATTCACCTAGGTATATCTCTGCTTTAGAGTTTATTCAAAAGAAATATAAAATTAATGATCCTGATTATATAAAAAATGTCCGTGTATATGTAAGCTTAGATGGTGATGACTGGACTTTAGCAGGAAGTATGGAAAATATTGCTCAAGAAGTGGAAATGCGAAAAATAGTTTTCGGTGAAAGTATTTATGGACAATATGTAAAATTTGAGACTGATACATATGGAATATTTGCGTCAGCTGCCATGATAAATTTATATGAAGATATTAGTCAAATTGCTCCTCATGTAAGTGTTGAGTATAACATAACTAATAAAACTAATTCTTCTGTTATAGCTACTCTTGTATCTGATAAAGATATAGAAGTAACAAATAATAATGGAAGTAAAACTTACACATTTGATAAAAATGGAACATTCATCTTTGAATACACTGATCATGATGGAAATGTTGGAACGATTCCTGCATCCGTAACTTGGATTGATAAAGTTGCTCCAACAGGAACCATCGAATATAGTATAAGAGATGTTACAAATTATGATGTTGTTGTTACTCTAGTTCCAAGTGAAAATGTTACTGTAACCAATAATAACGGAAGTAAAACATATACTTTCACAGAAAATGGAGAATTTACATTTGAATTTGTGGATGATGCAGGTAATGAGGGAACAGCAACTGCTAATGTAACATGGATAAATAAAAAAGCACCAATTGGAACAGTTACTTACAATAAGACTACTGCAACGAATCAAAATGTAGTAGCAACATTGAATGTAGAAAATGGTGTTGCTGTAACCAATAATGGTGGAAACAAAAATTATACCTTTAAGGAAAATGGAGAATTCACATTTGAGTTTGTAGATAAGGCTGGTAATAGAGGAACTGTTACTGCAAAAGTAAACTGGATTGATCGTGAAGCTCCAAAAGGAACAGTCGTATATAATATAGAAACAGCTACAAATAAAGATGTAGAAGCTACCTTAATAACGAATAAAAAGACAACAATAACAAACAACAATGGTTCTGATAAACATATCTTTAAAGAAAATGGAGAATTTACATTTGAATTTGTAGATGAAGCTGGAAACAAAGGAAGTTATACAGCTAAAGTTGACTGGATAAATAAGAAAGCGCCAGAGGGAACAATTACTTATGATAAAAATGAATTAACGAATCAAGATGTTACTGCAATATTACAAGTACAAGAGGGTGTTACAGTAACAAATAATAATGGAAGTAAAACGTATACATTTACAAAAAATGGCGAGTTTACATTTGAGTTTGTTGATCAAGTTGGAAATAAAGGTTCAGTTACAGCGAAAGTAGATTGGATCGATAAAAAGGCACCAGTTGGAACTGTTTCGTATGATAAACAAGAGTCAACTAGTGAATCTGTAAAAGCAACATTATCAACAGACGAAGAAGTAACAATTACAAATAATAATGGTTCAAATGAATATGTCTTTACACATAATGGAGAATTTACATTTGAATTTGTAGATAAAGCTGGAAATAAAGGAAGTATTACTGCTAAAGTAGATTGGATTGTCAACCCAAATCTGTTTGGAAAATTAGTATATAGTATTTCAACAGCTACAAATCAAGATGTTGTTGTCACATTAGAAGTAAATGAAGGAATTCGAATCATTAATAATAATGGAAGTAATAAGTATACCTTTACCAAAAACGGAACATTTGACTTTGAAATTGCTGACGATTATGGAAATAAGAAAGTAATTCAAGCAAAAGTTGATTGGATCGATAAGAAAGCTCCAATAGGAGAAGTTCATTATAGTCTAACGACTCCAACAAATGGAAAGGTTATTGCAACCTTAGAAACTGATGAAGAAGTAACGATTACGAATAATAATGGTTCAAGTGAGTTTATCTTCACAGAAAATGGTGAGTTTATATTTAAGTTTGTAGACAAAGCTGGAAATAAGGGAACTGCAGTAGCTAAAGTAAATTGGATTAATAAAGAAGCTCCAGTAGGAACAATTACTTACGATATTAAGGATTTAACAAATAAAGATGTAAAAGCTACATTATCAACAGATAAGAAAGTAACAATTACAAATAACAATGGTTCAAATGAATATACATTCACAAAAAATGGTAAATTTGTATTTGAATTTATCGATGAACTTGGAAATAAAGGTAGTGCAGTTGCTATTGTTAACTGGATTGATAAAAAGGCGCCAGTAGGAACTATAACTTATGATGTTAAGGATTTAACAAATAAGGATGTAAAAGCTACTTTATCAACAGATGAAGAAGTAACAATTACAAATAACAATGGTTCAAATGAAT
>CATKZK010000001.1 GCA_949841325.1 uncultured Bacilli bacterium | reverse complement strand
CCTGTACAATTGATAACGATACTGGCATCATATTGTTTTGATGCATTGGTGACATCATATTCTAATGTATACTTTTCATTTATCTTGGATAATTCTGTTCTAAAAGCAAGATGTGTCTTATCTTGAATTAAACTATTATTCTCAACTCCATTTTCTACTGCTTTAGAAAAATACACATCAAAATCATCATTGTTTGTTCCTATTCCTATTGTTCCATTCAAATATAATGTTGCACTCACTGCTGCAAATCCAATAGACATCAAAAGAATAGCTAATGCCATTATACGCTTTCTTCTCATATCATCACCTACAAAGTTTATTCTTATTTTTATTATAAAAGAAAAGAGACTTACTTACAATAAGATAAGTCTCTTTTGACAATATATTTTACAGTGATTTTTTTTAATCTCTACTGCGGTTAAGTAAACGAAGTAGATCAATAAATAGATTAATAAAGTCTAAATATAATTCAAAAGCACCGATAATGGCTAAATTATCTTCCGCCCCACCTGATTCTTTCATTCTCTTAATCTTTTGCATATCATAAGCTGTATATCCTAAAAAGATAAGAATACTAATGATACATAAGAACATATCAAGAGAACTATTCATTAGGAAAATATTGATGACTTCCATGATAATAACTGCAAGTAATGCCATAAATACAAAACTTCCAACCTTAGACAAGTCAAATCTTGTAAAGTGTCCAAGTAAAGCAAACAGACCAAAGATAAGTGCAGTTGCTAAGAAGACAAATACAATACTTGCGACATCAAAAAGTAGGAAAATACTTGCAAAACTTAGTCCTGTTAACACAGTATATGCAACATATAATATCTTTGCTGTCATTGCTTGCATGTTCATAATTCTTGCTGTCAAAAAGATGCAAATACCAATTTGCGCAAGTGGCAGTATCCAATAAAGTGGTGTTCCAAAGATTGCATAAAATATAGGTTCGCTTGTACATACTAAGTATCCACTACCAAATGTAATGAGAAGTCCTAAGAATAGCCAAGCAAATACTTTTGAATAAAAATTATTATTCATTCTCGTTCCTCCTTACCTAGTATTATACTATGGTTCATAAGTATTGTAAATTCATATCTTAAGAATGATTTTTGCAAGAGTAAAGTAGATAAGTAAACCAAAAACATCCACCATTATTGTGATAAAAGGACTAGCTATCATGAGGATCATCGAGGCAATCCTTTTAGCTGAAATAATAGTCCCATCGTAAAACTTAGCCACATACATATCTTTTATAGCAATAAATTTATCGAAAAACAATGTTTTGCAATTAGAATACGCCCATACTCATTTTTCTTTTCTTGTTGATAAAGAACAATTTGTCGACAATGCTCGCAGTCGTTTCCTATAAGACATCAGTTGCAAACGCATATTTACAAAAAAAGGCTTTAAGCCTTTATTCTGTTCTTTTTCTACCAAAAACTATTCCACCAATCGCGAAAGCAGTAATACCAAGAATAATGTATCCTGTTATTTGATTTTGTTTTTTTTCTTCGTGGTTCAACTTATCAAAATCAATGGCTCCCTTTGCAATATCTCCTACCACATCAGGTGTTTCTAAATTGCTGTATTTTTCTTTAATGGTGGCCACAATCTCTTCATCCTTTTTCTTTGTATAGCCACTGAAGTAAGTATCTCCAACAACGTAAAAAGGAACGCCCTTCGCATCATAATCAAAATAAGTTAATACTTTTTCAAAGAGTTCTTCATATTCTTTATTTTGTGTAATTTCATAATCCACAACTTCAAACATACGACTTAATTCAGAATCACTTTTTAATGTATTTAAATAATCATGCAAAGAACTAGATGGGTTACTATCGATTCCATAAAATACATAAATATTGACTTTTTTTCCCACAAGAGCAGTTGTTGTTGTCATAGTAGTCGTCGTGGTCGTCGTTTTCACTTTTGGCTTTCCCTCAACTATTGTAAATGGAAAACAAAGAAGGAATAACAATGTAAGAGCATAAATATATTTTCTCATGTAAGAACCTCCTCTTATCGTTATAAAACGGCAGATGCTTGAATTCCTAATGGAATTCCTACTAAATACCAAAGAATCAATAGCACAAGCCACATAGCAAATACAGATATTGTGTAAGGAATCATGTATTTAACTCCTTTTACTAAGCCAACTCCTTCTTTATCATATTTCTCTAAAAATGAAATATAGATAACAAAATAGGCCATAGCAGGAGTTAATGCATATGCAATACTACTTCCTGCTTTAAATATAAGCTGAGCAAATTCTGGTGTGAATCCGTTCGTCATCATAAGAGGGACACTGATACCACTCAATATCGCCCATCGATTTAAATGCGCTGGCAAAATAAGTGCCGTAATAAAGCTTACGAGGAAAAGAATAATAATTAAAGGTACTCCTCCAAAATTAAGACCATTTAATACATTCGCTAGAGTTGCTGTTAATAGTAAGCCAATATTTGTATATTTGAGTAAAGAGACAAACATACTAGAGAAGAAGATAAGTACAATGACTTTTCCAATACCATCTAAGGAATGCGATAAATGATTACAAATATCTCGATGATTTGTAATGCTTTTGGTTCCAATTCCATATAGCAAACCAATCAAGAAAAAGAAAAATGTTACGACAAATACAAAGCCACTATTGAAAAAAGAATCATGTCCAAATAATTTATCTATATATCGACTTTGTGAATAATCTAATAAATTTCCTCCCAATGGAGCATTAGGTATAATATTATAGATAAAGACTAGAAGATAGATTAAGGCACCAAATCCAGCAAAGACTAACCCTCTAATTTCTCTTTTGGTCAATTTATCTTTATCTTGAATGACTTCTTCCTCGTCTTCATATTTCCCTAATTTTGGAGCAGTATATCGCTCTGTAATATAAGTAATTAAGGTGGCTGCTATAAGAACTGCTGCTATCATGATGAAGAGAAATGAAAAACTGCGAATACCATAATCTGTTGCAATAATACTAGCAGCTCCTTCTGTATAAGCAACTAAAGAAGAATCAACACTGCTAAAAACCAAGTGCATTCCATATCCTAAAGAAACAGAAGCAAAAGAGGTTATAATACCCACTATTGGATTGCGTTTTCCATATTTAAAGAGTAAGGCCGATAGAGGAATGAATACTACAAACATCAAATCTCCCGTGATGCTCACTAAAATACAAATAAGGGAAAGCACAAAAGTTACTGTCGTTTTAGATACCTTTTTTGTAAGCAAAAAGAACATGGTGTCTAAAAATCCACTCTTATCCATAATTCCTATTCCTATAAGTACAATAAGAAGCATACTTAAAGGTGCAAAACTAACAAAATTTGATACTGTTGTAGAAAAGATATATTTAATCCCGCTCAAATTTAAAAGAGATTCTACTGTTACAAGCGTAGGGTCATAAGTTCCACTTCGTAAATCAAGACGACTGTAAGTAACAGAAGCATCGAATAAATCTAATATACCACTTAAGAGTATAACAAATCCCGTTAAAAATAAGAACGACATCATAGGATGAAGGGTAATCTTCTCTCTAATCTTCTTGAACTTTTTCATGGTTCACTCCCTTTAACTTTTTTTTAAATTCTAATCGATCCATCATGATTTCCCGTCCACAGTTTACACATTTAATTTTTATATCAACACCCATACGAGTAATCATCCATTCATTACTCCCACAAGCATGTTGTTTTTTCATAATAACTCGATCATTTAATTTGAATTCTTTATCCATTATGTACCTCTATTTGATTATATGGAATTTTTATCTTATTTTTGTCAAATTCGCGTTTCACTAATGCAAGGATTTGCCTTTTTAAATCCCATCTTGCACCAGCTTTACAGTGTGCACGAATTAAATAATCAACAGAAGATTGACTTAAATTATCTATTCCTAAATATTCGGTCTCTTCTGTTGTCAAATCCCATTTATCAATCATTTTACATATTTTAATCAAAACTTTTGAAACAACTTCTTCAGATTCATCATAGGATGTTGGAACAATAATGGAAACGGTCGATTTTTTCTGACTTAAGTTTAATACTTCACTGATATTGCGATTAGCAACTACTTTAACCGTTCCATCGACATTCTTTATTTTTGTATTTTTTAAACCAAATTCTATAACTTCTCCTGTAAAATCACCATAGGTAATGATATCTCCTACAACAAAGTAATTATCCATAATAATATTACATCCCATAATGATATCTTTTAAGGCATCTTGAATAGCAAGTCCTCCTACAACTCCAGCAACTCCAAGTCCTGTCACAAGTCCAGAAATATCGAGCCCCCAAGTTCCTAATATAATTAAAAATGCCAAAATGATTAAAATATATTTTACCACGTTTTCTACCAATGATACAATGGTATTTCTACGCTTTATTTCAATGCTATTTGAATTGCGGTTTACAAATTTTTTTACTACTTTTGATGAAGAATTAATAACAAGTATCGTTACACCAATTGTAATAACAGGTACATAAAACTTTGGACTTTGCATCACTTTTAAAATTGTTTCCAATAGTTCTTCCATATTTACTCACCTATTTCTATATTTAGTACTTCCATAATTCTATCTAAATCAGCATCTGTTGCAAAACTAATGGTTATTTTATTTCCACTTACCATTACTTTTGTTCCTAAAATATCGCGCATGCTATTTTCATATACATTGTATTTTGTTTTATTTAAAGCTCTTACGGTCTGTGCTTTTCTCTTTGGAATGACTTCTTTACTTGAAATATTTTCAAGATCATGGACACTTAATTTTTCCTCTTTAATTTTTTCAGCATAGTGTATCATTTCCTCTGTATCTTCAAATTTACTTAATACACGAGCATGAGACATACTAATGTTTCCATTCATGACATCACTTTGAATACTTTCTGGAAGGTTGAGAAGTCCTAGTAAATTTGTTACATAACTTCGACTTTTACCAAAACGCCTAGCTACTTCTTCCTGAGTCAAATTTAAGGCCTCCATAATTTTCTTAATCGCGGTAGCCTCTTCTATGGCAGATAAATCTTCTCTTTGAATGTTTTCAAGCAAAGCAAGTTCCATCATTTCTTCATCATTGAATTCTTTTACAATTGCAGGAATCGTTTCAAGACCAGCTAATCTAGATGCTTTTGTTCTTCTTTCTCCTGCTACTAGTTCATACCCTTTAATGCTCTTTTTTACAATAATAGGCTCTAATACTCCGTGTTCCACAATAGAATCAGCAAGTTCTCTCAAGGCTGTTTCATCAAAATGAACACGTGGTTGATAAGGATTACTACGAATCTCTTCTAAAGGAATCATTAAAATTTCATTTTTAGGAGTTGTCGCTACTAGTTCTTTTTCAAAATTATCAAAATCTAATTGTTCACTATTAAAAAGTTGTTCTAGTCCTTTTCCTAAAGCTTTTCTATTCGTTTGCTGTGTCACGTTCAATTACCTCCTTTGCCAAATTGTTGTAAGCTTCTGCTGCTCTACTCTGAGGATCATATTCATTGATAGGTTCTCCATGACTTGGAGCTTCAACTAATCTAATAAGACGTGGAATAATGGTATTAAAGGTTTTCTCTTTAAAAAATCCTCTTACTTCCTCTACTACCTCTAACCCTAGATTTGTTCTAGAATCTAAAAGAGTTAATAAAACACCTTCAATTTGCAATCTCGGATTTAGTCTTGTCTGTGTCATAATGATTGTATTTAACAATTGGGTAATTCCTTCTAGTGCAAAAAACTCACATTGCACTGGAATAATCACTGAATCACTTGCTACTAAGGCATTTGTTGTCAAAAGTCCCAAACTTGGTGGACAATCAATGATAATATAATCAAATTTTTCTCTTACAGGCTCAATGACATGTTTTAATTGTTCATTCATTCTAAAATTGTTATCTTCATGGGTCATTTCTATAAGCTCAATATCAATTCCTGCTAAATTAATTGTCGCTGGAAGAACATATAAATTCGTAAATCTTGTTTTTATGATGGCTTGTTTGGCCTCTTTAGTTCCATTTAAACAATCATAAACGCTTCCCTTGATATCGCCCTTATTTATACCAAGTCCTGTAGAAGTATTTCCCTGTGGATCTAAATCAATTAAAAGAGTTTTTTTCCCTAGTTTTCCTAAAGAGGCTGACAAATTAATACTTGTAGTTGTCTTTCCTACGCCACCTTTTTGATTCACTAACGAAATAACTCTTGTCATTACAACCACTGCTTTCTTCATATTTTTGTCTACAATTTATTATATCATAGGAAATAGATAAAATATACTTATAACTTGAAATTTCCAAACCTTTTTTGATAAAAACTCTCTTTTTTATATGTGGTTTTTTCTTAAGTAAAAAAAATAAAACCTAGAACCCTAAAAGTTCTAAGCAATTAACAGGAAGCCTCTTTTAAAACATCTATTGTTTTTATTCTAAATTGATCTTTTAAGGAAACTTCTATAAAATTCACTGTTTTTTTATCACATCGATATAAATATAGATTATTCTCACTTAAAACTGGATACATAAGTAAAATCTCTTTCTTGTTCTCTTCATATCTTGTAACACTATTCTCTATGATATTTAATTCTCTTCCCATTTTATCATAGATTTTCGTACGTTCTCTATTTGTTAGTACAATATATTCCTCTGCAAAAATAATGTAATAATCCTCCTTTTTATTCAAATAATTATCATCTACCTTCTCAAAAGAATAAAGTACTATTTCATTATCATCCCACTTCATTATGTTTTTCCCTTTAGAACAGATTTGTTTATCTTGGACATCACATGTAAATTGGAATAATACATTATGATAAGAAATCTCTTGATTTTGACTCTCTGAAATATACTGATCTGCTACAATGTTATATAAAGAAGCAGAAAAAGTTTTATTTGTATTTTCCATACTTTCTGTCGTCGTTATTTGTGTCTTAGCAGTTGATTTCAAAGGTCTTGCTTTCTCTTCATAGGAGGCAATCATAATAATGGCATAAATCCCTATACACAAAAGAAAGAGAACAGCAAGCAAGGAAACAATTGTTGATGATTTTAATCGCCTTGAGTTCTTCATACATGAACCTCCTATATTTCTTTTATTCTATCAAAATGTTGCTCGGAAGTCTACTTATTAAAAAAAGAAGATAACTCTTCATTATCTCCTATTCTTCTGAATTCGCATTTTTGATGGCATCTTCTAATTCTTCGCGACTCATTTTCGTATAGCCTTTAATGCCAATTTCCTTTGCTTGATCTTTTAATTCTTTTAATACTTCACTTTCATCCTTCGATGCAAGTTTTCCAGTAGAAACTAACTCTTCAATTTCCTCTTTTGTAATGGTTTCTCTTTCCATTAAAGTATCACTAATTAACATCACAAGTTTTTTGTTTTCTTTTAATATCTTTGTCGTTTTCTTATAGCATTCATCAATAATTTTACGAACTTCTTTATCAATTTCTAAGGCAACCGCATCTGAGAAGTTCTTTGATTTGTTATAATCACGTCCTAAGAAAACCCCTTCACTTCTCTCTTCTAATTGTACAGTTCCTAAATCTGACATACCATATTCTGTAACCATAGCACGAGCAATTTTTGTTGCTTTTTTAAAGTCATCACTTGCTCCAGTTGTAATTTCACCTAAGAAAGTTTCCTCAGCTACACGTCCACCAAGTAATCCTGTAATTTGTGCTTCTAATTCATTACGAGTAGTGACCATCATCTTGTCCTCTTTAGGAAGCATCATTGTATAGCCTCCTGCCATACCACGTGGTATAATCGTAATCTTATGAACATCATTGGCATCTTCTAATTTCAAACCAACAACAGCATGTCCAGCTTCGTGAACAGAAACAAGTCGTTTCTCTTTTTCCGTAATTTTACGAGAAGTCTTTGCAGGTCCCATTAAAACACGATCTGTTGCTTCGTCAATTTCAGTCATACCAATAGCGTTTTTATTTCTTCTAACAGCTAATAGTGCCGCTTCATTAAGCAAGTTCTCCAAGTCAGCTCCGCTAAATCCAGGAGTTCTTCTCGAAATATTCTCCAAATTTACACTTGGTGCAAACGTTTTATCCTTTGCATGTACTTGTAAAATAGCGTGTCTTTCTTTTTGATCTGGTAAGCTAACCGTTACTTGTCTATCAAATCTTCCTGGACGTAGAAGCGCTGGATCTAATACGTCAGGGCGGTTTGTTGCTGCAATAATAATAATTCCTTCATTGGCACCAAAACCATCCATTTCTGTTAATAATTGGTTTAAGGTTTGTTCACGTTCATCATGTCCTCCACCTAAACCAGTACCTCTTTGACGCCCAACTGCATCAATTTCATCAATAAAGATTAAACATGGAGCATTATGCTTTGCTTGTTTAAACATATCTCTTACACGACTTGCTCCAACACCTACAAAAAGTTCAACAAAGTCAGAACCACTAATGAAGTAGAAAGGAACATTTGCTTCACCAGCAACGGCTTTAGCAAGTAACGTTTTTCCTGTTCCTGGAGGCCCTACTAAAAGTACTCCTTTTGGAATTCTAGCCCCTAATTTTTGGAACTTCTTTGGATTTTTTAAGAAATCAATTAACTCTGCCACTTCTTGTTTTTCTTCTTCAAGACCAGCAACATCTTTAAATCTTACTCTTCCACCATCTTCACTTAACTTAGCACGGCTTCTTCCAAAATCCATTGAATTTTTGTTAGAACCACTTAACCTTGCAAACAAGAAAATGGTTGCGCCCACAATGATAATAATAGGTACAAAATTAATCAAAATCACCATAAAAGTACTATTTTCAGGATTCGTTCCTACAGTCCACTTAAATTCATGATTTGTCTGTTGTGTTTGTAGTGTCTCTTGAACTGTCTCTGAAAGTGGTGCATTTGTCTTAAAATATTCGTTCTTTTTATAGCCTTCTAATTTACCTGTAATATAGTAAATTCCATTTCCACTATGTTCTGTTGTCGTAATTTCAGTAACATTTCCCTTACTCAATTCTCCCAAAAGTTCATTATACGTTAAAGTATTGTATTTGGTATTACCAAAGGTAAAAGCGAAAAGCACTAAAGCGACTACAACAAATAAAACGATATAAGGCATTGTCTGTTTTGCGTTTACTTTTCTATTCATCTATATTTCTTCCTTTCTCATACTTTACTATTATATCACATAACCCCTTATTTGAAACATCAAAATTGCTTTTTTTTATGCCTGGAATCCAAAGTATATTATCTTGATCATCTGTTACAATTGGCCATAAATCTCGCAGCTCGAAAGAGACTTTAGAATCAATAAAGATATCTTTAATCTTCTTACTCCCTTGCAAGTTCTTTACAGACATTCTATCTCCAACTCTTCGACTTCTAACATGGAGAGGAAGAGTGACTTCTTTACTTGAAAGATGGAGGACATTATTGCTAAAGTCAGAACTTTCATTTAGAAATTTAAACCTTCCTAATTCCACTTGAAGTCCCTCTGTTAATACTTCATCATAAGCACTCACTTTCTTTTCTATGAAAGTAAATAATAATGTATCATATCTTTTTAAAATATGCAATCCATTTGGCAAATTTAACTCTAAATTTGGACGCTTGCTATTCGATATTTTTAATATCTCTTCAATATGATGATCATTTGCCAAATAGACATCGTCTTTATATAGAGAATCTAAAATCATTCTTAGCACCTGTTTTTTCATAAAAGGATGAAGTTTTTGGAAAGACGTGATATCTAGGGTATTTTTTTGATAGATTTCATTTACTTTTTTCTCTGTTTCTTCTTTTATGTAATCTGTATATTCAGAGATTTCCTCACTAAACTTTATATATTTAAGATGCATGTTAGGTTTTTCTTTTTTTAAAAAGGGAAGGACGTGATGCCTATATCGGTTTCTCGTATAATGGTCACTATTATTGGAATCATCAATGACATAAGAAATATTCTTTTCTTCTACTTTTTTTAATATTTCTTCTTTCGTCAAATAGAGAAAAGGACGTATAATAATATACTCTTCAAATGATGAGATCGTTTTAATTCCAGCATACCCAGCCAAAGAAGATCCCCGAGCAAGACGCATAAGAATAGTCTCCATCAAGTCATCTCCATGATGGGCCGTAAAAATGTATTTTGTCTTATATTTTTTCGCCATTTTTTTAAAGAAGTCATAACGAAATTTTCTAGCATAACTTTCAAAATTATCATAAACAGTCTCCATTAATTCTATTCCCTCAAAGGAAAGTTTATTCTGTTTACAATACGCTTGCAAAAACTGGTACTCTTTATCGCTTTCTTTACGTATCTTATGATTCACATGTGCAACAATGACTTCGATATTCATTTCACAAAGAAGAGATAGTAAGTACATACTATCGGGTCCCCCTGAACAAGCAACAATTACAGGGGTATCTAGAAGGGTAAGATTCGCGATAATACTCTCGGCTTCTTTCATACAAATCACTCAAATCAAACCTAGTATATCTTATGTTTATGAAATTCACAAGAAAAACTTAGCTAAACATTTCATTTCAAAAAAACTTCATTATTTCAACACTGGTGTATTCACAACGATCTTTTTTTGATCAAAATCTACCGTAACTTCTGCATTGTAAGGAATAATGCATCTAGGAACAGAGTGTCCAAAATTGACATTGTATAAAACAGGCGTTTCAATGTCTTTTAATACTTTTTTATAGACAGTTTTATACTCTTCATAATATTTTTCATCTATAGGCTTCCCAACAATAACTCCTTTTACTAAATGGAAAATATTTCTCTTTTTAAATTCAATGAGCATTTTTTCTAATTCTTCTGGAGTTGGCTTAGACTCGCTTGTCTCTAGAAATAATATCTTTTCTTGCCACTCTTCATCAGAGGGTAAAATATGGTATTTTTCATAAATATCACAAGAATTTCCTACAAAGGCATCGTATAAGCTTTCCATACAACCACCATACAATTTTCCACTATGTTTCCCACTACCATTTAGGGTTTCATATCCATGTGTTTCTTCCTTCTGTTTTCTAGGAATATCCAATTGTTCTATTCCATAACTTTCACGGTCCAAATACCAAACAGGACTAGATGTAATTTCAAAACTATATTCATTCATAAATAATTTTTCAAAATATGCTTTAGTATAGGGCAACATTTCTTTATCAAGTTCGGCGATGTCAACTAATAAACAAGGACCATAAAAAGTTGAAAGGCCTAATTTGTTGAGCATTAAATGATTATTCGTCGTATCAGAAAAACCTATAAATATCTTGGGATTTTCCGTAACTGAATTTCTAAATTCCTCATCATCCATAAGATAAGGAATCGTCTTATAAGTATCATTTCCACCGATAGCCGTGATAATAGCTTTAATGCTTTTATCTCTAAATGCTTCTTTTAAATCTTGAGCTCTCTTTTCTGGATGTTGTTCTAAGTAATCCATATCTTTCATGGCATTTGGCATAATAACAGGAACAAGCCCAAACGATTCTAATCTTTTTAAAGCTAAATCCAATTCATGTTTACAAAACGACATACCCAATAATCCTCTTGATAGACTGACAATCGCTATCTTATCTCCCTTTTTTAAATGTGTTGGTATCATCTCATCATCCCTTCCGCAGTTTTCTACTATATCCTGGATATCTTTACTTAATCTATGACTTTTTCCTAATTCTATCCATTCCCATAAGAGTCGTATGGATTTTATTTATATTTGCTTTATCAAGTCCATAGCAACTGTTATTTAACTTTATTATAGCACATTTTATCTTATCTATTTGACATTTTTACGAAAAAGAAAAAAAGCCCGTAAATACGAGCTTTTGAGATCATGAAACTCGTAAATATTAACGTCTTGAGAATTTTCTCGCCCTTAAAATAAAGGGCTTTCAAGGTGATTGTTGTCTACTTGTTGTCTACCTGTTGGCTACTTGTGGATTACTAAATAAAATCTAATAATTATTTCATTTAAACAAAAAAATGCCTGAGGGGCAGCGTACTTAACATACGCTTAGCATTTAGCTACCTACCTCAGGTCTTGTAAGAATATTTTAGCACACGATTTTCTCAATGTCAAATATTCTCATTAATATTATATTCAATTTTTTGAATTCTACCCTTAATTCTATGACCAGGAAATAAACTTACTCTAAAATTTTTCCCTTTTAAATGTGGCAATACTTTTTTTACTATATTTCTATCTTTATATGAATTATAAAATGTGTTAACAATTAAATCCGCTAGTTGTACTCCATAATTAGTTGATGAATCATAATAAGTTATTTTAAATCCAAAATTTTCTAAGCAAAACTCAGTCTTTAAATATGTTTCTAAATTATTTAAGTCTCCCACCCTGATATTTCTATTATCTACACTCACTATAAATTCTATATTATCATTTATTTGATTTAAATTTAGAAGTGGGACAATACAATCCTTAAATAGCAATTTAACTGCGTAGTTAAAAAATATATTAGATTCAATAATATCTTTTTTCATGGAGGATTTTTCAAATATTTTTGCACAACCATAAAAAGTATCAATATCTTGTATATTGTTATAGATTTCTATTTTCTCAGCATCAGTCATATCATATGATTTTATTTCCCTATCCAAAGAAATATTTCTATTATCTTTAATACTCTTATTTATTTTTTTGTATAGTGATGTTACTTTATTTTTATCTTCTCTAAATACAAAATAACCTCCAACTGCAAAATACTTTGTATTGCTATTCTTATGAATTGAACCACTTTCATCTAAATAGACATATATCTTCATATCCTCACTTCCGTATAAATATGATACTAGATTTTTATATTAATGTCTACAATTATAAAAGCATTTCATCATAATAATATGTATGTACTTGTTGGCTATGAACTGAATTTAATGGGGGATAACGATATTCTTATGCAAAGAAAAAATCCATAAACTTTGAGTTTATGGATTTTGAACGAAATCTGTAATCTATCGTTTTGAGAATTGTGGTGCTCGACGAGCTTTCTTTAAACCATATTTCTTACGTTCTTTAACTCTTGGATCACGTCTAATAAATCCAGCTTCTTTTAATATTCTACGATAAGAAGATTCTGAAGAAGGATCTGTATTCTCATCATAAGCAAGTAACGCTTTTGTAATTGCTAGTCTAATTGCTCCTGTTTGTCCAGAGAATCCTCCACCTCTTACAGTAACTGTAATATCAAAAGTCGATTCATTATTTGTTAATACTAAAGGTTGTTTTAAATCCATGACTAATACTTCGAATGGTAAGTATTCATTTACATCTTTTCCATTAACAATAATTTTTCCTGTTCCTGGAACCATTCTAACTTGAGCAACGCTTGATTTTCTTCTACCGCTTGCTGTAATTACTTTTTTATTCATAACTTACCCTCCTACTATATGCTAATTTGTTCAGGTTTTTGTGCTTCATGTTTGTGTTCAGCCTCTGCATAGACAAACAATTTTTTATACATTTGACGTCCTAAACGTCCATTTGGAAGCATTCCCTTAACAGCTCTTTCCACCATTTCAACTGGATACTTTTCAATCATCTCTTTAGCATTTCTCTCTCTTAATCCTCCTGGATAACCAGAATGATTATAATACATCTTATCATTCAATTTATTACCAGTTAGTTTTACTTTGTTAGCATTTGTAATGATGATGTAATCTCCACAATCAATGTGTGGTGTATATGTCACTTTGTGTTTCCCTCTTAACATCGTAGCTGCTTTTGTTGCTACACGTCCTAAAGGTAAATCAGTTGCGTCAATGACATACCATTTACGTTCAACAGTTTCTTTTTTTTGCATAAATGTGCTTTTCATAAATTAATTCCTTTCATTCATTCTATTCGCCTGAACTTCCCACATCCATTTGAACATCGAATTAAAAAATGTACCATTTAAAATTATAGGGTATGAATGTTTAAAAGTCAAACAATTTCGCTTATTTTTTATAGAAAAAGGCGAATTTTTCCTATTTTTTTCAATATTCTACCTTTTTTAAACACAATCCACTTGCAGGTGCCGTTGTATAAGGGAAATATTGTTCTTTGCTTCCAAACATCTTTTTCATCTCTTTCGCTTCCACTTTTCCGCTTCCTACAGCGATTAAAGCACCCACTAAATTGCGCACCATATATCGGTAAAAACTTTTCCCCTTAAAAGTAATCGAAATATTCCCTTTTCTTTTTTTAAATTTTATCGAGTACAAAATGGAATTATAAGATTCTCTTTCTCCTGATGTAAAAGCCTCATAAGAATGGCATCCTAATAAATACTTAGACGCTTTTTTCATTTTTCTTATAGAGAGTGAACTTGGATAATAAAAAGTATAATCATTCATTATAGGATTATATTCTCCTATAGTAATACTATATTCATAAATTTTATATTTAACATCAAATCGCGCATGAAAATCATCATTTACTCTTTTTACTTCACGGACATGAATAGCTTTATCAAGCATACTATTCATCGCTTCTGCTATATGAGATTCAGGAATATTCACATCTAAGTCAAAATGGACTTTTTGATCCTCTGCATGAACACCACGATCTGTTCTTCCTGCTCCTTTGACATAAACTATCGTCTTATTTATTTTAGTTAATACTCTTTCTAATTCTCCTTGCACCGTTTTATGGCGATTTAGACGTTGAAAACCATATAGTTTTGAACCATCATAACTTACACTTGCAACATACCTCATTAATAAACACTCCTATAGATATCTTTTAACAATTCTCCACTGTCTAATGTTTTCGTTAATCTTGCCTGTTTTTCATTAGCAAGTTCAATAAACTTAAGAATCTCTGGTTTCTCTTCTATTTTCTCGTGTTCTAACCATTCGCTTATTTTTCCTTGATAGCTCATCTCTTCCTCTTTAAAAACTGTAAGACGGTCTGCTATTCGATTTAAAAAAACAGGATCACGACTGATAAAGAATACTTTCTTTCCATCTCTTTTCAAATTGCGGATAATTCGGATTAACTTCTTTTGTTCTTTATACGTTAATCCTACATCAAAATAATCGAAAAGAACTGTTTTTTTATTGTTTATCAATATATATGCTAATAAAACATATTTAAAAATAGTTTTTGATAAATCCCCTATTCGTACATTTAAATATTTCATGTCCAGTTCTAAATAGGAAAATATCCCAGCAATACGAGAATGAATTGTTAAACGCATACCATTTAAAAAACGTTTAACTGTCCAATTATCATTATAAATAATACCATCAATATCTAAACCTAAATTTAAAAGATCTACTACAACGATTACTTCCATAATTTATCCACCAACTTTCTCTTATCATAATAGATTTTATCTACTAACTCATACAAAATTAAATTGTGCGATAAATCAACAATAAAGGGAAGTTTAATTCCCATATAAGGAAGAATGGTATTTCCATTTAAAACACTTTTTACATCGGCACATAAAATAGCTTTATAATTATGCATAATAATGACTTCATCACTTAAAAGCAATTCATCACTTTTAGAAGTGGCAAAGATAAGACTAATCTGATTATTCCGACAATACTTAATAATCTCTTGAATCCTTTTTTCACTTAAGTAACCAAATAGATTATCTAATGCAAAGATTTTAGGTTTAATAATCAAGTAAGATAATATTTTAACCAGTATTCGATATTCCACTGATAGCATATCAATTCGCATATCTAACATATCTTCTATCTTAAAAACCTTGGAAATCACTTCAATCTTTTTGGTTATCTCATCAATTCGATATCCTAATTGTCGCAAATAGTAATAGAGTTCCTCAGCTACATAATCACAATGATAAAAATTATCATCAAATACAACGACAATGTTATTTTTAAGAAAAGTAATATCATATTCACTAATGCAAACCTCATCAATCGTTATACTGGCATTTTTAATACGATGGCACAATTTTTTTAAAAAAGTTGTCTTTCCTGAATTTGTCGGACCAATAATGGAAGTAATTATTCCATTTAATTTTAGAGTGATGTTCATTTCTTTATCTTCTATACTGTTCATTACCAAATACTCCCAACTATATATAGTATATCATGTAATGACAGAAAGAAAAAAGGCATTTTTGCCTTTTTCCTATAAATCTATGTCTATTATTCATCACTAGCAGGAATATGCCCCACCACTTTTTTTGTTGTAGTCGTCGTTTTTCTCTTCGTTTTTACACTTTTAGTTGAAGTCGTTGTTGTTTCTATCGTTTTTTCGGTTGTCTGCAAAGTGGTCGTCGTTGTCGTTGTCTTAGGACGTGTTGTCATCAATTTTCGGTTGTCATCTTGCTTCTTCTTATGATAGTTTACAAGGAGTAAAACAAGAAGCACCATAATCGCAAGAAGCAAAAAAATAATGACAATATTAATTGTTTTAGAAGATTTCTTTTGTTTCTCATCTTCTATAGCCTCTTGTTCTTCTTCCTCTTCAGACATTCCCTCTTCAATGGCGCTTAGCTCATTTTCAGTAAGAGCAATCGTCTTCTCAAGAGGCTCCACTTCAAATGAATCTGTTTGTTCATTATTATCTGGCAATTCAACATCATTTTCACGTACTAAGTGAATAGTCTGTTCAAAATCAATAGACTGGTTAATACTTCTTTTTAACTCTTCTAACTTTTTATCTCTTGACATGGTAATCTTTCCCTTTATCTTATACTATCATTATTATAAAATAAAATGTTTGCTCGGTCAACTCAAGGTTTTCTTTAAAATAAATAATCTTTCAAGGAAACAAGATACTGGTTCAAAGTTTTCTCATGGTCACTTATAGGAACATTAATCGAAAGAAACGAATGCTCTTCAATGTCTTCTACTTCTGTTATATAGATTTTATCTTCGATAATATCGATGAGTTCATTTTCTACTATGTATTTCTTAATCTCATCTTCACTTTTATTTTCTAGATCAATAATAGAAAGAAATAGGGTGGCGCTGATAACACCATACGACTCCCACACCTCTATACGAAATGGACGTCCGTCTTTTAAAGTCCCCTCTTGAAATCCAATATTACACACTTCTGTATCACTGGTAAAATCAATAGTTTCACGATTAATCATAGGATATTGTTTCATTTTCTTTACTCACTTTCTTCTATAAAATTAGCTCCCTTATGAGATTCATCCTGAGGCTCATCCCTAAGTAAGTCATTATAATTTTGTTGTCTTAAAGCCTCATAAACCACTATAGCAACTGTATTAGACAAATTGAGAGCACGAACATTCGCGGTCATTGGAAGTCGTATCAAATGATCTAAATGAGGTTTTAATAAACGAGGAGGAATCCCCGTGGATTCTTTTCCAAAGATAAAATAAAGATTCTCTTCACTATTTTGATAGTTAAACTCTGTATGTGGTTTATGCCCATATCTTGTCAAATAATAAAATACACCCTGATTCTTGCTATAAAAGTCTTCTATATCTTCATACACTGTATAATCGCACTTATCAATATAATTTACACCACTTCTCCGAATATACTTTTCATCTAAAGAAAATCCAAGAGGTTTGATCAAATGTAACTTTGTATTTGTCGCTACACAAGTACGCATAATATTTCCTGTATTGCCTGGTATTTCAGGTTCAAATAAAACAACATGAATCATCTTTTACCTCCTCTAAAAAAAGCAAGCTTTAACTTGCTAATTGATACATATCAATAATTTGTTCAAAATCATCAGCATTTAACAAATGATCTTTTGAATCCATTGTCACCGCTGGAACTCCTTCTTTATAATAAACTACAGCAGGAAACTGTTCAATTTTCAATTTATCTTTCAAACTCAAAGTTTTATTCAATTCATTTATAAACGTTTCATCATTTTTTTCCTCTGTTATATCCAAATACATCACATTATCAAGCAAATTCTTTCGATTTAATAATTTGCGAATTTGTGATTCATTTGCATGCACCTTTTCGTCATAAAGATAACTGATTACCAAAAATGCATCAGCATTCATTTCACTTGTTGTATTCTTTAAATCATCATATCCTACTTCTGTTTTAGCTAAAGGAGAGGCGCTAATTTTATTATCTTTATAGATTGAATATAAATTAAAACTTGCAAAACAAGCACAAATAATTAATACAATAACCCCAAATAAAATCGCATAATTTTTTGGTGGTATAGTTTTCTTATGCATAGGTACTTCCTCCTAATCCTATTCTAACAAATATTATGGAAGTAAACAATGTTTTATTCTTTATTCAAGTAAATTATACTGTATGTATACAGTTAATCGATTGTTTTTTCCACAATAAATCTTGGGCGATGTTTTGATTCATTATATATTTTTCCGATATACTCTCCAATAACACCTAAACAAAGAGTTTGAATACCTCCTATTAACCAAATAGAGCAAACAATAAACGTCCATCCAGAAACGGTATTCCCCATTAGTTTCATAATAACTGAATAAATAAGAATGATAAAACTTAAGAGTAAAATTACAAAGCCAATCGAGGCAATCATTCTAAGTGGTTTTACACTGAATGATGTAATACCATCCATAGCAAAGGAGAGCATTTTTTTCAAAGGATACTTTGATTCTCCAGCAACACGTTCATTTCTTTCATAGTAAGCAATGTCTGTTTGATAGCCAATTTGAGGCACAATACCGCGTAAAAATAAATTGACTTCTTTATATTCTGCAAGGCCTTCTAAAGCTAGATGACTCATTAATCGACAGTCTGCATGATTAAAGACCACATCGACACCCATAAGCGACATAAAGTGATAAAATCCTTCTGCAGTAAATCGTTTAAAGAACGAATCCTTTACACGACTACTTCTAACACCATAGACAATCTCTGCTCCTTTTTTATATTTTTCAATCATATCATCAATAACTTGAATATCATCTTGTAAATCAGCATCCATGCTAATTGCAATATCTGCATGGTCTTTGGCATACATAAGCCCAGCTAATAAAGCATTTTGATGACCTTTATTACGAGAAAGTTTAATTCCAACATACATAGGATTAGTATCATGCATTTCTGTAATTGCTTCCCATGTCCTATCTTTTGATCCATCATTAACTAAAACGACACGACTCTTTTTATCAACAAGACCATCTTCCATCAACTGTTTCATCTTTTCATTTAATACTTTTTCTGTATAAGGTAAAGCTTGCTCTTCATTATAACAAGGAATCACAAGATTTAATACAGGTTTATTCTTCATACTTTATTCCTTCTTTCTCTAATTAATAATACATAACTATTGAAACTTATTATCAATACGATCAATATAGCTAGAACTAAATAATTTTCCTTCGATAACATCGATCTTTTTTGTCGATCTATCACTTTGATGTATAAACTACCATCATATAAAATATCATCAACATATGTTTCTGCATTAGGATTCATATCAAATTTATTTCCCAAATATTCAGGATCAAAATTTGGTAAACTTTCAACTTTTGTAAAAAATTTAAACGTATTGAATGCAACAAAGTTGCGATTAGTTGCTTTTTCACTCTTTATCTTTAATGTAAATTCTTTCTTTCCTTGTACTTCAATATACGGGAACACTAAAGTTGCTCGGCGAATTGTTTTTTCTTGTTTCTTTCTTGGTTCAAAAGTGTATTTCCCTTCATATATGAGTTCATGATTCTCATCATATAAGAAATATTTGTAATCTGTTTTCTTATGAAGATTTGCTAGATTCACGGTCAATCTTATGCGATTAAACCCATCAGTTACTCGAAACACTTCTTTTATTTCAGAGGCAATAACTGGAATTGTTGCACCTGTTGAATACCCTTGAATGTTTCTTATAACATCCGTTGGTTCTTTATATTGTACAAAGACATAATAACCTAAAACAGAGATAAGGAACGCTCCAAGAATCATTGTATAACCTGCAAGTTTTCTCATTTTTCTTAAACTTATTGTTTTTTTCTTAAAAGAGATTTCTCTTTTATTTACTACATGAAATACTGTGCTTAATCCCGTTGATGAGCCAAGTAATACAATCGGTAAGAATGAGAAGCTATAACGACTTAATGCCTCCCATATGAGATAGAAAAGTATGGCACCAAAAATAGCAATAATAAATACTTTATTTTTACTTGTCTCAAATCTGTTTTTACGTTCCTTTAATATCGTAATGAGGAAGAAGAAATAAATAATACATTTTAAACTTTGTACATAACACCTTAAAATACCATTTAATTTTCCTTTAAAGAGTTGATGTGTCCAATCTACTCTCGAAATATGATTATATTTTCTTTCAATATCATGATCTCCTTCAGACCATACTTTCCTTAATTTGCGATAGTAAAAAAGTGGATCAACCTTTTTTATACGCGTCTTTATGACTTCTTTAATGTCTTCTTTTTTATTTTGACTTTTCAAAGAGAACATCAAATCTCTTGTCGAATATCCGCCACTTTCTTTATAATTAAGTCCCATCATAACCCAGTGAGTTGCTGGTAGCTTTAAAGTTTCATCTATTGTAATATCAAACATAGGAAAAAGAACCCTACTATATAAACCTATACTGATGATAATGCCAAAGAGAACAAAGAAAACACGCTTTATAAATAATTTTAAATTGTATTCTCCTATTAAAGAGACAATATAGGCAATAAGAAGAATGAGTGTTACAACTCGCAATTTAAAACCAATCCCAAAAAGAATTCCTGAAAGTAATAAATAACTCTTCTCCTTTATAGAAGTACTTCCTTCCGCTTTTATTAGGAAATAGAAACCAAATATTGCAAATGGCATTGAGATAATATCTGTATAATAATAAGAAACATAAAGGTAAAAATCTGGATATATGGCAGCTAAAAGCATTACCATAAAACCATTACAACTACCACTAAATCTACAGACAATTTTATATAAAATATATAACATAAGTGAAGTCATAAAAGCATTATATAAAATGACAAATTCAGAAGGATTTGCATAGCCTAAAAACACACCTACAGACTTTAAGAGATAAATAAAGATAGTTAAGGGAATCTGCGTAGGATATAAAGAGAAGTAAGGATCACTTCCAAAGACTCCTGTTAAAAGCAAACTGTCTGTCTTTCCTATAATGTGTGTTAGATCATAACTTGGAACTACCTGATAATTTATCCCCCATAAAAGCATACTTGTAAAAACAATGGCAAAAAGGCAAAAAGCAAGTTTGTTAATGGTATTCTTAGGGAGCTTTTTTACCCAATTATAAATGTTACATAAGATACATATAAGGACAATACTTCCTCCTATTACAATAATGAAAGGAATCTTATGTTCATGCATATCAAAAGCTGTTGTGAAAGTAATGATTCCCCATAAAAATAACATACAATAAATAAACACTTTATATAACCCATTAATTAAGTTTTTCATATCTCAGAAGCCTCTTTTACACTCTAACTAAATACAGTATAACAAAGATTAAGAAGTGTGTCTATATTCTTCTAAAATGATATCAAATAACAATAATTAATTCATAAAAAAGAAAAAGAAAATTTTCTTCTCTTAGTCATAGTTTGGTATTATCGTCGCTTTAAATCCATAGTAGTTATTTTTACTGTCATTTGTACGAAAGACTACTTTAATATAATCTCCTGGTATTGTAATGGTCTCTGTCTTTTTTGAGCCTGCATATTTTCCATAGGCATTTTCTGCACTATCATATAGATAAATCCAATCATAATATTGGCCTTCTGTCTCATAGTTTAGCGTAACAGTTAGAGAAGTTGCTCCTTCAAAAGTATTCTCTCCATACACTTTATTATCTAAATTATATGGATATGGGTCATGTTCTGATTCTATTATTACTCCTACTACAGTGACAACATCTGTAATGAAAGCATCCTCATCTGGCATTTTAAAAGTATTTCCATTTATTGTTACTCCATTTAATTTAAAGGAAGTAACTATCTGATTTTCTAGTTTTGAAGATAAAGTTATAAACTTTTTAGAATAACTTGATGCATAATCTGCTACAACATTTTCATTGCCTATTGTTTTAATAGGATGTTCTGGCAATATATTCCCTTTTACTACATTAGAATTGCTTGATTTGGTTTTCAACATTGCTTCTACAACTTCATTTGCATCATTTGTATAATGAATAATAATTTGTGCCCCACTTTCCGTTGCTGCATTTTCAAATATACCATAACCATGATATTGAATATACTTACATTTATTTCCTCTTATAGTTATAGTAGTTTTTAATCTGTAACAATTAAAGAATGTTCTGATCATTGTTTCTACATTAGAAGTATCAAAAGAATCTAAGTTTAAATTCTCTAAAGAGGTACAACCATCAAACATAGAGTCCATAGCAGTTACATTACTTGTATCAAAATGGCTTACATCTATTGAAACTAAATTACTGCAACTATAAAACATATAAGACATACTTTTTACGTTACTTGTATTAAAGTCGCTTAAGTTTAAAAAGGACAAATTAACACAACGATAAAACATAAAAGACATCGTTATTACATTACTTGTATCAAGATTACTTACGTCTAGTAAAGATAAATTCTCACAATAACAAAACATATAACTCATATCAGTTACCTGACCTGTATCAAATTGACTAACATCTAACTTAGTGAGACTTTTACATTGATAAAACATATAACTCATGTTCGTTACTTTGTTTGTATCAAAACTACTGAGATCCAACTTAATGAGGCTACTACAATTATTAAACATATAATCCATATTGGTGACATTACTTGTATCAAAACTTCTTATATTTAAATTAGTAAGACTACTACAATTATTAAACATTAATCTCATAGATTTTACTTTACTTGTATTCCAATTACCTAAATTTAAATTGATTAGACTACTACATCCATCAAACATTCCCTCCATATTGGTAATATTACTCGTATCTAATCCACTTAAATCGAGATCGACTAAACTACCGCACCCTTTAAACATTAGATGCATTGCTGTATCTCCTACAATTTTTAAGTTTTCTAATCCCGTAATTGAAGTTACATTACTATAATTTGCAAATAGATAGGAAGAAATTGAACGAAATGTAATTACTCCTCCATTTTGTCCTATATAGAGTTCATATAAATCGTCGTTATCTTCATCCAACGTATAGGCCATGATACTCCCATTTCTCGCAGAAGATGCATCCCATGAATCAAGTGCATTTACGGGCACTGTATTGTCGTCTTTAATAGAAATACTCTCTATTTTACTTTTATCAAATGAGTGACCAAAAATTAAAGTATCAGAATTACTCGTATAAGTTAATCTGTCAAGACTCTCTGCATCAATATCGTCTCCACCTAAGGTATCTCTTTCTATCGCACTTCCGCTTATCTCGCAAGAAATGTTTATTTCTACATCTTCTAATACACTTTTTATAACTGTCAATAATAATTTCCCACTTCTTATTTCGCGAGCTTTTAAAGGTTTCGTTATATCAAATAAATTGGTCACTCTTAGATACTCATTACTTTCTGTACAATTAATGACTAGATTGGCATCATACTGTTTACTCGCATTGGTAACATCATATACAATTGTATAAGTTTCATCTATCTTAGATAATTCTGTTCTAAAACTAATATGTGTCTTATCCTGAATTAAACTATTATTCTCAACTCCATTTTCTACTGCTTTAGAAAAATACACATCAAAATCTGCTTGATTCGTTCCGATTCCAATCGTTCCGTTTAAATAAAGTGTTGCACTCACTGCTGCAAATCCAATAGACATCAAAAGAATAGCTAATGCTATTATACTCTTTCTTCTCATATCATCACCTACAAAGTTTATTCTTATTTTCATTATAAAAGAAAAGAGACTTACCTACAATAAGATAAGTCTTTTTTGACAATATATTTGACATAAAAAAAGAAGAGTATCTCTCCCTTATCTTTGCATAAAATCTTGATACCATGCAGCAATCTTATCAGCCCTTACAGCAGGATTATGAATGTATTCTAGATACTCATTTTTAGATAACTTTTCTTCTTGTTCTTTACGAAATAAATTGAATTTTTTCTCCATAAATAAATCTTGAAGATATCCTTGTAAAATACTAATTTTATAATCTGTTGCATCATTATGCAAATTATAATTTAGAAAAATATTATCGGTTTTGTATTTTAAAAAGTCATCCTCTAAATCATATTCTTCTTCTGTATTTAAATCTTCTATGTGATAGGCACGAATTCTTCCTAATAATACATTTAAATCTTTTTCATAATTATTCTTGATATTTTTTATATCATCACGATCTTTTGCGAGCATATTATAAAGCTCATTAAATTCATCAGTCATTTGCTTTCACCCACATTTCATTCTTATTTCTATAAAACGACTGCAGCATATTGATTTGTTTCTAATTCATTTGAAAATTGTTCAATCTCAGCTTCTGTTAAAATTCTACCCTTTCTTGCTTCTTCAAAAGCATTTAGTATAACATCCCTTTTAACATCTGTATCAATCATAATGTTTTGTCTTTCTCTTTCTTCTATGACAGTAGCAAGACGAATTTCATTATTCTTAATAACACTTAAGCTATCGTTGATTAAAGCAATTACCGCATTTTTCTTTAGATCAAAATCTTCCATCGTATAATAATATTTCCAAAAGACACGATGAAGTTTCTTTTCTGTATCATAAAGTGTATCAATCACCATTGTATCGCGAATACCTTTTTCATTAATTTCAGATAAAATACGATTTAATTGCACTTTAATGATGCTATAACTATCGACATTATCTGCAAGCTTAATAGTTCCTTGAATTGCCTTTAACTCATCTACTAAAGCTTCTGCATAATCCTCTTTATTTCCTTCAATTCTAATCATATCATTTCTCTTCTTTGTAACAAGAGCAACAATTGAGTCCACAAGAGTTTGTAATTCAAGAGAATAGTTAGTACCTAAACCTGATACAATGTCTTGTACTTCTTTTTCTTTTGTCTGTAAATCATGTTCATTTGTTGTATGGTAAATACTTTCCTTCAAAGCATTTAAAAGACGTATTGAAATGCTTTCGATATCCTTTACTTGATCAAATGGCAAATGAGTTAAAGCAGTAATCTCTTCTTCGGTTAATAAGCTGCTTGAAACAATGGGAATTTCTCCCGTTGCTTCTAATTTTCCACCACTTAATTCGAGTTTTATCTCTGTAACTAGTCCTGGATTTTCTCCTGTTCTATTTAACTTTTCAATGGTCTCTAATTCGTCTTTTTTCTTCTGTTCTAACAATACTTGCTTTTGTGCTTCTAACTTTTCTTCGACAAATTCAGAAACACTCCAAGTATTTCCACCAATAGTAACTTCTGTTGCTGAGCTCATGATACTTGGAACAATTTCCTCTATATATTCTCTGAATGTACATTGATATTCTTCCATTAAAGAATCTAAAACTTCTTCCTCCATGTATCGTGTAAAATCAGCACATAATTCCATTTTATCGATAAGACTTACTTTTTCTTCTTGATTATTTAAAAAGGTATGATAGACTTCTTCAATGGTCTTTTTATTCGGACCTACTGAAATAAGGAAATCATCATCCATAAAGGAGAGCTTACTCATTAGAAAATCTCGAGTTTCAATTAGTTCTCCACCAATCATAATCTGTGCAATAAAATTCTTTTGTGTTTTAATAAACTCTTCAACGTATATTTCCTTTTTATCCCTTGTTTTTTCTTGAAGCTTTGGAAGAACAACTTCTTCTATCTCTTTTACTACAATTTCTAAAGTAGCATCATCGATAATTTCTAAATCTTCTACTTCCACCAAGTAGACATCTCTTATATAATCTTCTACTGTACCATGTTTAATAGGTCTTTTTAAGACGTCTCTTTTTATATTTTCTTTAATGTAACTCATGAAGATGTCTTTATTGGAAGATTTCACAACTTGAGGAGAAATTTTAGTAGAAATGAATTCAACTAATTTGTCTACTTGAGCACCTTCTTTAACACATTCAATGAATTTCGTTTCTAAAAATAATTTAAATGGTTTTCCATTCATTGTTCCATAGAGAATCTCTTTAGGCAAGTTCATTTCAACTTGTTTTATCACTTCTGTTTTATCCATAAGACACCTCCTCTATTATCTATTTCATTATATCAAAAAAAAAACGCATTTAACAGAGTTTTTTTTCATATAAATAAAATTTCCATTCTTCATTAGATGCCAATTCTTCAATAAATTGGAACTCTTTATCAAGAAGGATATCTAATTGTTCTTGGGTATAGGGAATGTTTTTTAAAATAAGGAAAAGAATTCCCTTTTCTTTTAGTTGGTCTTTTAATTCTTCAACTATAGTAGAAATATCTCCTGATTGATCTGATATACAAAAGAAAATAAGACCATCATATGTACTATTTAAGGATTTGGAGGTTCCTATCGCCCATTTTGATACATTGAGTTTAAGACTTTCAAGTTTCTTTTCTTGATGCCACTTATTCCTTTCAACAAGAAGAATTTCTCTTCCATTTAAGTACTTTTTAAATTGTTTGTAATAGGGAACAAAAAAAGTACTTTCTTCCCATAAAGATTCAATGACTGTATCTTTCATTATCTTTCTACCATTTCTTGAATGATGGCATCATCAAATTCATAATTTTGATAAATCTTATGTTCATCATTTTGACGTACCATAAATTCGCCTATTTTTAACTTATCTGCACCATAGAGATTGGCTCTAGAAGAATCCTCTGGAGCAGCAAAATCGAAAGAAATCAAAACAGATGCAAGGGTATTTAAATCTGTTTCAAAGAAAGGTGTATGAACATTTCCTGTAACTAAAATAAAGAGAACACCTATGCCACTAAGTCCTGAAATAATACCACTTAAAAGATGTTCGATATCTTCACTGTTTAGAAGGGATTTATTATCATCAATCGCTACGACTAAAAGAGGAAGCTTTACAGAACTTATTTTATTATATTCACTTACGGTCATTACTTTAGCATCATATAAAAGTTTTTTCCTTCGTTCAATTTCTTTTAACACTCGCGAAAGAACGACTATAGCTTTATCTTTATCATTCAATACACTCGTCAAAGTATAATTGGTATTTTGATAATGATTTAATTCTACTCCTGAAGTATCAATAAGAATAAATCCCATTTCTAAAGAGGTATGTGTGGACATTAATTCTAATAAGATTTGATCTAAAAGAATGGACTTTCCAGCTCCTGTTTCTCCAGTAATAACAATAGACGGTTGTAAGTCCGCATTAATTATTAGATGTCCTTCTTCATTTTGGCCAAGATAAATCTCATTTTTATTTCTTTTTTCATTTAAAATTTCTCTAAAGTCCATAATAACCACCTATTTTCATTATATAGGAAAAATGTTGAAAAGTCTTAAGTTTTAAACATTTTAGCGTAAAGAAAAAAGAGGACTTTACATTCTCTCTTAAAAATCATTTTCAACTAGTCGATTCACATCTACCTTATTTGGTTCTTGATTGCTGATAATTCTTGTAATGACTGTATAAAGGACACGCAATCTCACTTTATCTTTTACACTTACGTCAACAAAAGTTAAGCGAATTGAATATCCACTTGTTAAAAGGATATCTATTTCTGCACTCTTTTCTCTAAATACAACACTCATTGTTGAAATTGTATTGTATGGAATTGTATAGATTTGTTTGTGTACTCCAGATTTACTATAATTATCAAACAATACAATTTTCATGTCAGTAAACACACCATGATCCCTTATTGTTTTAAAGGCAGAAAGAATTGTCTCATCTTCTGCTACATAATGACGAATATATCCTGGTAAATCTTCTAGTTTTATATAGTCAGAAAAATCAAAATTTTTCGTCATTTCTTTATATTTTACATATAACATTTTACTTCCTACTTCCTTCTTTACCTATTATTATAAAGGAAACTGAAAAAATAGCAAGTGTTTTCAAAAAAAAGAAGCAATGCTTCTCTCTTACTTAACAAATGGAATTAATCCCATAAAACGCGCTCTTTTAATTTGCTCAGCAATATGTCTTTGATGTCTTGCACATGCTCCTGTCATACGTCTAGGCATAATTTTTCCCTTTTCATTAATGTATTTAGAAACAATCATAACATCTTTATAATCAACACTTTTTCCAGCACACATTTGGCATATTTTCTTTTTCTTTCTATAAAATTCAGCCATTTTCCTCATCCTTTCTAGAACGGTAAATCATCATCACTTAATACGACTTCTGAACCAAAATCTTTAAATGGATCTTCTTCTAAATTAGTCGGTTGTGAATCTCCTTTATCCATTGCATAATCAGGAGCTTGTTCTTGATAAGAACCATCTCCACCATTTTTACTACTTAGGAAACGAACATTATCTGCTACTACATCAGTAGTATATCTTGTAGTTCCATCTTGAGCCTGATAACTTCCTGTTTGAATACGCCCAGTTACACCTACCATTGAACCTTTTTTACAATATTTTGCAACGTTTTCTGCTTGATTACGCCATACAACGATATTGATAAAATCTGTATGAGGCTCGCCATTGGCATTTGGTCTACCATCTACGGCAATACTAAAACGACAATTCGCGATTCCACTTGAAGTCGTTCTAAGTTCAGGATCTCTCGTCAATCTTCCTACTAAACATACATTATTCATTCTTATTCCTCATCTAATCTAATTATCATATGTCTGATAATGTTTTCATCAATTCTAGCTTTACGATCAAGTTCATTTACAATCTCGCTATTTGCATTAAAATTGACAACATAATAATGTCCAGTAACTTCCTTTTTAATAGGATAAGCTAATTTTTTTTGTCCTAAATCTTTTTCATCTGTAATTTCACCCTTCATAGATGGAATAACTGATTTTAAAGCTTCAGCACATTTGCTAATTGATTCTTCATCAATTGTTGCCTTTACGATGAACATCATTTCATACTTGTTCATTCTCTACACCTCCTTATGGTCTTTTCGGCTTAAAACGAGTTTAAGCAAGGAGCTCTTCGCTCGTATGTATTATAACAAATAATAATTTCAATGTAAATATAAATCTTTTTTGTCTGCTATATCATATTCGTATACACTTTTGAATATGTTAAAATTGTCTTTTATAAGATTTGTTTAACACCACTTCATGTTCCTTTTTCCATTTTAAATATTCTTCCTTTTCTTCTTCTGTTTCGATTTCTTCATGATAATAATGTTTTGTAAATTCTCCACATGAACTTCCAATTTCTCTTCCTGGTGGCGTATAGGTTTTAACACGAACATCTGCTTTTTCTTGAATATACTCTACCCATTTTTTCTCAGACTCACTTACTTCCATTCCAGATTTTGGATTAAAATGAATAAACTTAATTGGTATTTTATATTGCTTTAACAAAGTTGTAAGAATTTCAAGTTCTCTTTTTCCATCATTAATCCCTTTTATTAATGTATAATGAATCTCGATAGGATCATCTGTCCTATGAAACTCTTGATAAGCACTCATTATGTTTTCATCTTTTTGAATTTGGTGACGATAATGAAGTAGAAGAACTAATGCCTCTTCTACTTGTAAACGAGTAGATGGGATAAGATCTCTTCTTTCATCATCGATTGGCGTATGCAAAGAAAAATGAAGTTTTAATGGCTTATGATACTGTCTCACAAGTTCTGTCAGTTTTAATACATAATCATTTGGCATCATTGTACTAATTGCATAACTTATCTTTTCATAACCTAGTAGTTTTTTTATTTTTTCTTCCTTTTTAAAAAGAGTTTCTATAAGTTCTAAATTTAAAAGAGGCTCCCCTACTCCCATAAATGAGATAAGTAACTTTTTATTCTCTGTAAGTCGTATAGCTTCCTCAGTTACTACACTTTTAAAAAGGGCCTCTTCAAAATTTCTATAAGAGATAGACAACATTTTTTTATTTAAACGATTATTTGTAAGATGACACATTTTACACCCTAAATTACAGAAATGATGTGTTGGAACACAAAGAACATCCATCGTTGGTTTATTGAACAAAAAACTCATTTCAATGATGTTCTTCTCTCCGCTTACAAAAACACTTTTTAAAGACCCATCTTGATGATCTTTAAAAACACCTATTTTTTTTAACATAAAATTCACTCCTTACTTTTTTAGTATAAAGTAAATCTTATGGAATTAAAAAAGCTTATTTTGAATACCCCTATAACGAAATCGAAAGATGCATATATTCTTTTACAAAAGTTTTCGATGCAGGAGTTAAATAAGCTTTCCTATAACACATAATAATTCCTACTTTTGGAAGAGTTTCTTCTAATTTTAAAGCACGTGTTTCATTATCGAGTAAGTTTTCAATAACATAGCCAATTCCTAGATCTTTTTTTACAGCACTTATAATCATTTCACTGGTATGAATATTTAAAACATTTTCAAATTCTATTCCTTTATGAAAAAGAAGCGTATCAAGCGCTAGTCGATTAGCTGTGTTAGGCACTGGCAAAATAAGTTGTTTATTTTGCAAATCTTTTAAACAACGAATTTTCTCTATCTCTTCAATTTGAGAGTCTTTTTTTACAATAAAAGCATAGCTAACATCCGTTAGTTTTTCCACAATCATATCGTTATCTTTAGGTTTAAATGGTTCTGTATCAACGATAAAATCAACTATGTGAGCATCCAAAAGTTCAATCAGTTTTGTTGTTGATCCTGTCATGATCGTGATTTCAATAGCCGGATATTTTTTATGAAAATCCATTATTTTATCAAAGAGATAAAAAGAACCTATATTAGAAGGCATTCCAATAGACAGTTTTCCTCTTTTTAAAGAGGTATCTTCAATTAATCTTCTTTCAGCTGTTAATAAATTATTAAAAGATTTTTCAACATAGACAAATAACTCTTTTCCATAACTCGTTAGCTCCATTCCACTTACAGTACGATAGAATAAAGGGACATTTAATTCTTCTTCTAGTTTTTTTATTGCTTTGCTTATTGCTGGTTGTGAAGTATACGTTTTTTTTGCAGCTAACGAAATATTGCCATAAAGTGCAACATCATAGAAAGTTTTATAAAGGTTCAAATTAATATTTCTTTTATACATCTTTATACCCTCCTTACTATTTTTCTTTCTATCAATAGTATAAAAAGAGGAATTACTTCTAATTATCTTTATACGGTAATCTATACGTTAATTCTTTTGATGGTTTTCTTTCTGATAACTGAATCTCTTTTGCAGGAACTTCTCTGATAAAAAACTCACTTATATCTCCATCATAATGACTATAATCTTCGAGTAAAAAACGAAGTAATGGATAAAATCTTTTAAAACCTTTGATATATTCCCAAAAGAATAAAACGTCCTCTTCACTATACTGAACAAACTGAGCTCTTTTTAAAAAATCATCTGAAAAGTCTTCAAAAAAGGAATCATAATCCTCTATTCTTTTTCTGTATTGATCACAGGCAAAAAGAACGGTTAGATTTTGTTTGTAAAGACGACTTAAGACCACCGATTCTAAATCAAACTGACGGTTGCCATAATCTATCTTTTTAAATAATGCTCGAATCTTTTTTGTCCTTTTTCGTATATAAATGCCATTTTCTCCTAACGCTATATCAGTAATTGCACTAACATACTCTCTTTCATATTGAGGTCGCACTCCTACATATACTTCCTTTTTATATTTTTCAAAGAAGGTCTTGGCATCTTGGTTAAAATACGTCATTTCATCAAGTTTATCTAGTGAATCTCTTTTAAAGACATATTCTATTGTGGTATTAAAAAACGAATAGATTTTAACACTTATGACTAATTCACATATTGTTCTTTCCATAAACCACCCGATTATGCTTTAGACATTAAATCTAAAATAGACAATATCCCCATCTTGCATCTCGTATTCTTTGCCTTCTAATCGCACCTTACCATTTTCCTTTACACGCAATTCTGATCCAAATTCTTTTAAATGTTCAAAACTCATAACTTCAGCTTTGATAAATCCTCTTTCAAAATCAGTATGAATAATACCTGCACATTGAGGTGCTTTCATTCCTGTCTTAAAAGTCCATGCACGACATTCATCTGTACCTGCTGTAAAAAAAGTTTTAAGTCCTAGTAAATGATAAGTGGCATAGATAAGCTTATCAAGTCCACTATTTTGAATTCCTAAATCTTCCATAAATAAGATTTTCTCATCTTCACTCAAAGCGGCAAGTTCAGCTTCTATCTTAGCTGACATCACAATAACTCCAGCTTGTTCTTTCGCTGCATATTCTGCCACCATTTCCGTATATTCATTTTTCCCTACAGCAATCGTATCTTCAGAAACATTCGCAGCATAAATTAAAGGTTTAGCTGTGATAAATGAGAATGCTTTTAAAACGGTTTGTTCTGCCTCATCAAAAGAAACAAGCCTCAACGGAATATTCTTCTCAAGATTTTCAATACACTTTTTTAATGTATTGATTTCAAGAAGTTCCTGTTTATCTTTTGTCATCGTCACTTTCTTGCCTAATTTATTTAATCGATTATTGACAATTTCTAAATCGGATAAGATCAATTCTACATTTAATATTTCTATATCTCTTATAGGATCTACTGAACCTTCCACATGTGTAATATCTTTATCATCAAAACATCTTACAACTTCAACAATCGCATCTACTTCACGAATATGACTTAAGAATTTATTTCCGAGTCCCTCTCCATTACTAGCACCTTTTACAAGTCCTGCAATATCGATGAATTCATAAGCTGTTGGCACTAAACTCTTTGGTTTATATAACTCTTCTAAAAAATCTAACCTACTATCTGGAACAGTAACGACACCTACATTTGGATCAATCGTTGCAAATGGGTAGTTCGCCGCCAATATATTTTTTTTCGTAATTGCATTAAATAAGGTAGACTTTCCAACATTTGGCAAACCTACAATTCCCGCTTTTAAAGACATCCCTAGTTCCCTCTTTCTTATTTGTTATTATAACAAAAAAAGAATTAGTTTTAAACTAATCTTTTAAGGTTACACTTATTTTTTTCTCTTTTCCATCACGAATGACTGTTAAAGTGACTTTATCACCAACACTATAGCGATTTAAATAGTATTTTAAATAAAGCGTATTTTCCACTTTTTTATCTTCAATACTAATGATTACATCATTTTCTTTAAGTCCACCCTTAGCTGCAGCTGAACCACTGATGACTTCAGCAATAACTGCCCCATACGTTACATCATCATCAATTGGCAATTTATTATACTTAGCACCTTCTACTGTATATGTTTTAACACCTAATACAGGATATTTTACTTTACCATTATTTTCAGATATTTTCTCAGCCACACTAACAGCATCTTCTATAGGAATAGCAAATCCCATGTTTTCAATACTTGCTGAAGAATAAGAACTTGAAAGTTTACTATTAGTTATACCAATAACTTCCCCATTTGAATTCGCTAAAGGACCACCACTATTTCCTTGATTGATTGAAGCATCAATTTGTAAAAGTTTCATTACCCATGAATCAGACGTTTGATTGAAGAAGTTATTTCCTGAGCTACTTGACATTTCTACCATTCTATTTTTACCACTTAAAATTCCTCGCGTTACGGTAAAAGAATATTCAAGGCCTACTGGTGTTCCGATAGCAAATACAGTATCTCCTGCACGAACATCTTCACTTTTTCCAATTTCAGCGACTTCTAAAACTGAATTGACAGGAATACGAACTAATGCAACATCTGCATATTCATCACTTCCAATAACTTCTCCATCTACTTCACTTTCATCAGGGAATCCAATTTTAATACTGTTTGCTTTTTCCACTACATGGTGATTGGTTAAAATATATCCATATTTTTTATCCTTTTTATAGACAACACCACTTCCCCATCCTGTCGTTTTTCCATTCGCCTCAATTTTTACAATAACGGTTGCATTATATAGCTTATCAACAGCGTCAGCTATTCCTTTATCTGTTACAGTGACTTCTTTTGAAGACGTATAATTCACAGTGTTTGAGAAAATCTCTTTTAAAGGAACATAATTTGCAATTAAATCAATTGCTACTACTGCCACTAATACAATGACGAGTAAAATAATCAATACTTGTATACTTTTGTTATTTTTCTTGTTTTCCATAGTTCTCACCTAATCCATTTCTAATATTGTTTTATAATTTTTAGGAAACCCCATTCTATCCAAGACTTTATCTATCGAAATGACTTCCAAGCGTCCACTTAAGCGATCTATCTCATACGATATTTCATTCATAAACAAACGGAAATCATCTTTTGATAAAAGATACTTAAAAATTAATACAACCGAAAACACATCTCCCTTTCCATAAATATATTCCCCATTTATAAGTGGAATATTCAATGCCTCATGATATACATTATCAGGAATCTTTTTCTGTGTTTGATGTTCAAATAGAATATCTTCATGAGCACAGAGATTTCGATAATTCGAGAGTATTGGTAAAAAGACAAGTAATTCATCAGAAGAAACTTGATAGTAATTAGCAATTTCCTTTTGATCAGTTTCTTTTAAAATAGTATAAAGCTCACTAGTAATTCCAAAAGATAACACTTTTACGACAATCCACAGAGGGATGTAGCCATAATTATTCATATAGTGTTTTGTCGCTTCATGCTGAGCACCATTCACGCGAATTTGTCTTTTCATTTTTCTAAGCAAGTCATTAACTTGTCTTACCTTTTCTGGATGTTGATTAAAATTACTTGGTTTTAAGTAATCAACTTCGCGAAATCCATATTTTTGAGATAAAGCATAAGAGAAGATACTCTTTGCATTATTTTCGATAATTAAAATATTTTTAAAAAGAATATTTCGAAGCTGCCTATCGAAGTAAAAAAGCGAATACAGTTCACGAAATTTTGTATTTGGCAAAAAACATTTCGCATGATCACTTTGCATAAACAAATGCCTATATCCCATTAAGAAAAAGTAATTTTCACGAAGAATGACTTCTTTCGTATATTGAATATCGTCTATAATGAGTCCTTTTTCTTTTAAGATTTCTATCTGTTCATCTAGGGTCTTAAAAATCTTCTTTCCCATAGTCTCACCTTATTAAATTCTATCACATCTCCCGGTAAAAATATATAAAAAGTTTGTGAAGAATATATGAAAAAAACACCTATGCGGCATTTTTTTCTTGATTTTCTTTTAAGTTTGTATTTATTGGCATTACTGAAGCGCGAGGAGTACTCGTGTATTGCAATTGCCTTGACATGTTTTGCGTTTGTTGTCCCGTAGGTTCATTTTGAATGGCTTCTTTATTTTGAAGATTTTCGATATTATCATTTATTGTTACAATCAAATAATCTTGATAATGCTTAAGTTGTACACAAATTTCGCGGAGTCTTTTTAATAGCTCTATTAAGCCACTACGTATCTCATTTGTTAACTCCACTTCTTTATAGTCAATGATTCTTTCAAAGAGGGAATTTGTCATAACACAAAGTTTATCACATACACTTGAATTTTGTTTAGTTACTAGCTTATCTAAAACTGTCTGAATTTTATCTAATTCACTTTGATAACTATTAATCTTCTCTTTCATAGCATTCACCTCTACTGTTTTTATTTTACAACAGTTTGGCACTTTCTATGTAAAGAAAAGCGCACCTTTACACTCTAATAGACATATCATTTGTAACAAAATTTTAATACAACAAATCACCCCAACGCGCAAATCCATTTAATATTATATGCGAGCATGTTGAAAAAAACAACATTTTCTATTCTTTTTGATGAGTTATTTCATAAAAAACTTTATTCTTTATCTAAGTTCCAATCAATTTCCGTTATTCCTTTGCTTTTTAAGAATTCATTGCATTTAGAAAATGGTTTACTACCAAAAAATCCATAACGAGCGCTGAAAGGAGAGGGGTGCGCACTTTCAATGATATAGTGATTCGGATTTGTGATAAAAGCCTTTTTAGATTTCGCAAAATTTCCCCAAAGGATAAAGACAACGGGTTCTTCTCGTGCATTCAATACTTTAATAATATAATCAGTAAAAAGAGCCCACCCCAAATCTTTATGAGAGTTTGGCGTGTCCTTTACGACAGTAAGCGTACTGTTTAGAAGCAAAACTCCTTCTTTTGTCCATTTTGTTAAATCTCCTTTAGAAGATGGTGGAATTCCCAAATCGCTTTCTAATTCTTTATAAATATTTTGTAAGCTTGGTGGTAACTTGATTCCCTCTTGAACAGAAAATGAAAGTCCATGAGCTTCTCCCTCGCCATGATAAGGATCTTGTCCCATGATGACTACTTTTACATCTTTAAAAGGAGTTAATTTCAAAGCATTAAAAATGTTTTCTTTTGTTGGATAAATCGTTTTTGTTTTATATTCTGAATCAATTTTCTCCATAAACTTTTTAAATCCATCACTATCCCAAATAACGGACAAAACAGTATCCCAGTCATTTCCTATCATTTATTACACTTCCTTTACTTATGATAAGTTTCATTATTGTTAATTTTAAATCCACGATAAATTTGTTCTAGTAAAATCCCACGAAATAATCCATGTGGAAAAGTGTTTTTTCCAAAAGAAATCTTCTTATTGGCACGATTGCTCACGATTTCGTCTAAGCCTTCTGAGGCTCCAATAATGAATGTTATATTCGCATAATGCATCAGCCACTCATCCATCTGTTTGGCAAACTCGGGTGAACTTAATTGTTCCCCATCAAGTTCCAATGTTACAACAAATGAATGCTTTTGTATATGTTTTAGAAGCAATACTCCCTCTTCCTTCTTGTGACTATCTTTTAATTCAATTATTTCCAATTTGTGGTATTTTTTTATTCTTTTAGAATAATCATTTACCATTTCACATAAATATGATTCTTTAATCTTTCCCACACATAGTATTGTAATCATATCTCTACACAATCCGTTCTTTCTCTTTGCTTAGCAATGACAATATTATGAAAATCCACATGATTTTCTTTTAAACTCTCTTTAACAGTTTCTAAGGCAATATCAGGATCATTATTTTCTTTTGAAAGATGGGCAAGAACGACTTCTTTTGTTTTGGGACCAATCAATCTACTTAAATAAAACCCTGCTTGCCCATTTGATAAGTGTCCAACGTCACTTGAGATACGAGATCTTAACCAAGCGGGATATTTTCCATGCATTAAAAGTTCTATATCATGATTGCTTTCAAATACATAAAGGGAGTGATTAGAAAGTTTATCAAAAAGTTTATAGTTAATATATCCTGTATCTGTTACATATACAAAAGAGGATTCTCCCTCTCTTATAATATACCCACGACTCCCTGGAGCATCATGACTTGTTTTAAAACTTTCAATAACAGCATCTCCCAAATAGATGGGAGTTTCATCAAAACAAAGGAATGAATAATTTTCAAGAAAATCAAGTTCACTCATCATCTTTGGATCTAAACATATCATCGGCGTATTCTTCTTGAAAAAAGTTTTCATGGCACCCGTGTGATCAGAATGTGTATGAGTAATTAACACACAATCTATTTGACTTGGTAATATATTAAGTTCAGATAATTGACTTACAATATATTTGTTATTCATTCCTAAATCAATTAATATTTTTTTATACTTTGTCTGAATCAGTGTACAATTTCCCTCTGATCCACTTGCCAAAACAGAAACTAACATCCGTATACTTCCTTATTACATGGATCTACAACTTGTCCACCACGATAAGGTTCTCCCTTGTAAACTCCTAAATGCAAGTGAGTTCCTGTACATGATCCTGTACATCCCATTCCACCAATCTTTTGTTCCTTAGAGACTTCTTGACCTTCTTTGACATTAATCTTTGATAGATGCATGTAAATTGTATACCATCCATCACGATGATTAATAGTTACAGACAATCCTTCGTTTTTATTTTTATCATAATTTACTTTAGTTACAACACCACTTTTAACAGCATAGATAGGAGACCCATGCCCATTAGAAATGGCAATATCGATTCCCTGATGCTGTCTTCCCCAACGCCATTTATAACGTGAAGTAATATAAAAAGGTGTCAAGGTTGGCCAACTCCAAGTTTCATTTCCTGTATTTTCATATGTACCCCAGTAAGATTGTTCTTTTTTAGATCCTCTTGTGATAATTTCATCAACTGGAGCAACTAACTCCTCAGCATTTGAGATATCTAGAGATTGAATTTCACCATTAATAAATTTAATTTCCTGCGTCAATCTTGAAATTCCATTTTTTCCTTCTTGCGTCACTTCTCGATAACTCATATATTTAGAACTATCTTTTACTGTCTTGCTCTTATATGGCACACTTTCATCTTTAATAACCGTTGTACGATAAACAACACGTACAAGTGGTTTAATCAATCCAACATTAATTTCCTCCCCTGCACTTAACAAAACACTTCCTGATGGATATTGAGGATTGGCAATTAAAAGTTCTTCTATATTTAAGCTATTGGCATCCGCGATTTTTTCCAAATCTTCTCCCTCTTTGGTGATATAGCTTTTTTGTTTTTCTAATGTACCAAATAATAAGTAACGAGAAAGAGTATCTGCGTCTTGGAAAATAAATTCTTCTGTAGAAACTAAATCTTTTTTTACAGTAATGGTCTCTTCAAAATAAACAGAATTAATTCGCTCACCAACATCTGTAATCTCTACTTGGGTCTTATTTTCATAATCTTTTAAATTTTCTTTTCCTATAAAAGCAGAAGCTACTTTATATAAGGCCTCTTTCATAATATCTTTTTCTTTAAGATATACACTTACAGGTGGCCCTGGTTCAATCACATCTCCGTCGTTCATAATCTGCTTTTCTGTATACTTAATGGTTGCTGTATATCCTTCAATCGTAAATGGTTCAATGTCTTTAATCTCATTATAAATCGATTCTGCTGAGACCATTTCATTATTATAGGTATATACTTTTTCGATATCTAAACCATTTGGTGGATATACTGTATCAGCATCGTATTCCTCTTTAATTTCTTTTTGTTCTGTATCAATAAGTTTATATAATTCATTTTTCGATTGGATGAGACCAATTTTATTTCCATTTAAATATACTTGGTACCCTTCTACTGGCGTTCCTGCCATTCGCTTATCTGTTCCTACAAAGAACATAACAGCTGCTAATAGTACTGTTATAAAAAATCCTATTATTTTACTTTTCATATAATCACCTTAATTCTCTTGAACATTTTTTACATAATTTCTAAAGTTACTGATATTTTTTTCAAATAATAATTCAATTGTTCCTGTTGCTCCACTCCTGTGTTTTCCAATAATAAGTTCTGAAACAGAAACATTGCTCTCTTCTGTTCCTGGTTGTTTATTGTAATAATCATCACGATATAGGAAAGCTACAATATCGGCATCTTGCTCGATTGACCCAGACTCACGTAAATCAGACATTATTGGTCGTTTATTTTCACGAGCCTCAACATTACGAGAAAGTTGGGACAAGGCAATGACAGGAACTTTCAACTCCATAGCCATTGTCTTTAAACTACGAGAAATATCAGATACTTCCTGTTGACGATTATTTCCATATCCAGGTCCTCCACTTACTAATTGTAAGTAATCGATTAAAACAAGTCCTAATCCTTTTCCTTGAGAATCTAATCTACGACATTTTGCCCTTATCTCCCCTATTGTAATTCCTGGAGTATCCTCAATATAAATAGGAGCATCTGCAAGTTCACTCATCGCTTCATTGACCTTTTTCCAATCATCATGAGTAAGTTTTCCTGTACGCAACTTACTTCCTTCTACCGCTCCTTGTGAAGAAATCATACGAAACATGAGTTGTTCTGCTGACATCTCTAAGTTGAACAAAGCAATACTTTTCCCACTTGTCAAAGCAGCATTAACAGCAACATTTAAAACAAAAGCCGTTTTTCCCATGGCTGGTCTTGCCGCAATAATAATAAGTTCATTGGCATGAAGCCCGCTTGTCATTTTATCAAAATCATAAAAGCCAGTGGCAATTCCTGTCACCTCTTGATTATTTTTCGACAAAGCTTCCAATTGTTCTCTTGCTGATTTAACAACTTCTGCACTGGATTTAAACTCCCCCGCTTTTCTTGCCTTCGTTACGGAAAAGATTTGTTTTTCTGCACTTTCAATAACACTTCCAGTTTCGTCACTTTCATCTCTAGCGGTTGTTTCTATTTTTTCACATGCATGAATTAACTTTCTTCTTAGTGCCTTATCTCGAATAATCGTAATATAAGTATCTACATTAGAAGCAGAGACTACTGAATCAATAACCTCACTCACGTATTCATAACCCCCAATTGTATTAAGCGGGGTCGTTTTTTCAATTTCATTTCTAAGAATGGTCGAATCCATTGGCTCATGACGTTTATGAATATCCGTCATTGCACTAAAGATTATTCCATTTTTTTTATCATAAAACATGTCTGAAGTTAACTCTTCTGTAATTTTTTCAAGAGCCACACTTGATAAAAAGCCACAACCTAAAGCGTTCATCTCTGCTTCTAAATTCTTTGGTTCATCTCTTTTTATTTCAGGCATATTTTCACTTCCTTTATTCTGCGATTACTTTTACTTCTGCTACGACTTTTTTATGAAGATTCACCTTGACTATATGCGTTCCTAGGGAATCAATCGTATGATCACTTTCTATTATTTTTTTATCTATTTCATACCCTAATTTTTTTAATTCTTCAGCAATTTGTTTATTGGAAATGGTTCCAAACATTCTGCCATCTTTGCTTGTTTTTACTTTAAATTTAATTGTTTCTTTTTCTATTTTTTTCTTCTTCTCTTCGCATTCTTTTATAAGAGCGTCTTCTTCTTCCTCTCGTGTTTTAAGGTCATGTTCTAACTTTTTTCTATTTTGTTCATTATAGGGAACTGCAAGACCTTTATTAATTAAAAAGTTATTTGCATAGCCATCTGAAACATCGATGACTTGATCTTTTTTTCCTTGTTTTTTTACATCTGTTAGCAAAATTACTTTCATAATAAATCACTTTCTTTCTTTATTTGTTTATTATATCAAAAATAAGAGTAAATTGCAGTAAAATCTTTAACAAAAAAAGAAGGGATTTTCTATAACGTTTTATCCACTTCTTTTTGCTTAACTCTATAGATAAGGATATCATCTTCTATAAAAGGGTCACTTATTAGTTCAATATCACCATAAAATAGAGCTACACAAGAAAATATTTGCAAGAGTCTTTCTGTTTTATTTTCACTGATGAGATCTTCTTTATGGAAGAATCTATTATACTGTTCTTTATCACGTTCATATTTTTCTATAATATATTCTGATACTTCCATATTTTCTATACGTTCTACCATTTCAGGAGAATAAGCGTCCATTCTTTTTTTTGTAAGCGCTCCTAAGTTTTGATGATAGGCATAATTGTAAACTTGTAACAGCGGAACTTTAATACGCGTAAAGCCCTTCTTTCGCAAAAAATCAATCGCGATTTTTAAAGCTAAAATAAAATCAGCTGAAACATATTTATTTCGAAGTTTTCGCTTATATGGCTTTATGTACTCGCCTACTCTCTGATCACAATGATATTTATCTAATGATTGTAGACCATAAATATAACAAGTAGGCTCATCTTCCATCGCGAATCCATAGTGAATAACAGGAAGACTATACCAACTATATAATGAAGAAACATTTAAGCGTATTGCTAAATGACGATTTGTTTCAAAGAAATTGTCATTTGCAGCATTTTCACAAGACACTTCAAGTTCTCCCATTTTTCCAATGAAAGTATCTTCAAAACTTAGCTTATCATCATTTTTAATAAAAGCAATTTGTTTTCTTAAAAAGGAAAAGACATCTTCTATATCCTTTGATCCCATCCGAAGCCACACACTATGTAATAAGTCTGCTGCATTAAATTCGTAATTTCGCGACTTGGTATCAAACGCCATCATCATCTTGTGCAGAAGAGAAAAAAATTTATGATAATCTGGAATGAAAATATAGATATCTTCATCACGCGGTGTCTCTGCCTCTTTTTGTAACTCTTGGATAAAATCATATATCTGGTCAAATTCAGATACCATAATGGTACGATTGGAAACCTCTGTTTTCAAATTTAGAAATATCGCTTTACGTTCTTCTTTTAACTTCGTTAAATAAAGCATAATCTTTTCAAAGTCTTCTTCTTTAAAAGCAAATTTTAAGAAACTCATTGCATATTTTTCATCATAAAAATCGGGGATACATCTTAAAAGGAAATATTTTAACATCTCTTGTTCGTCAAAATTCAATTCCATTATTCATCAATCCTTTTTTACATTATACCACACAAAAAAAGTGCAGAATATTCTTTACACTTTTTTTGTTGGTAATTTATATTTTTTTTCGCCATCTAAAGCACTGTCAATTGTCGTTTTTCCCATTTCATCTGAATAGTTTATCAATACATTTTGAAATTCTTCATACTTAGTTTCTAATCTTGACTCTCCTTCTCTTAAGTCTGCCAATCGAATTCTAGTCTTTTCAATTTCATATTGAATAGCATCTTGTAATCGCTCTATAACATATTCTACTGTCTCATGTTCAAAAGTTGGCTTTCCTTTCATATCAACTGCATCAATATATAAATCGTGAATCGTGTCAGCATTCTTTTTAGCAAGTGTTTGCGTCAACTCTTGAGCACCTTTTAAAATTCTTGCTGCTTCTTTTCCTTCTTCTGCCACAAGTTGCATTTGAAGATATAATTTCCAATGAGGAATACTAGTTGTAATAATTTCGTTAATACCCCCAGCCACATCTTTAAATGCCTTTTGCTCAATTCGTAACTCATATGAAAGTGTTTCCGAAAGTACTTTTAATGAATTAAAGTTAATCACTTTTTGTTCTAAATCGTTCATTCTCTCAGCAAAGTCTCGCACTCTCTGCACTTCCATTTGGTCACCAGATATTTTTGCATTCTCAACCATAGTTGGTAATTCTCTTCTTCCTTTTTCTAACTCTCTTTTCGCTGCTTCGGTATATTTTTCTATCATATTGTGATATTGAAGATTATACTCATAAAAAGTATCAATCCCACTAATACTAGAAAGGAGCCATTCTTTTTTATCTAAGAATTTTTCGCTTGCTTGATTTAGAAGCTTTTCTATAGAAATTTGTGACAATGCAACTTTTGTAGCCGACTCTTTCCCTTTTTGTTTCCCCTTTTGAAAGAGACGAATAATGATATTTTTCGATAAGTCTTCCTCTTCATTTACGACTAATGAAGTTGAAAACTCTAAAAGTTCCTTTTCAATATCTCCCAAGTCTTTTGAACGATGTTTCTTTAATGCCTCATTAGAAAATTTTCCAAAAGTTTGCATAAAATCAACACCATATTCTAAAACAGATGTACTGTCATTAAAATCAATAAGACTTGCTAATTCTGTGATTTCCTTTTCATCTTCTTCACTAAATACAGGAGCAGTTATCGTAACTTCTGTTTCTTGTTTTTGTAATACTGGTGGCTTTATTTCAATATCTGTCATGTATAGGCCCTCTTTCTTAAGAATTTATTATACCTTATTTTTTCTTTATTTCAATCTTTTTTTTAACTTTATTACATTCTCCAATTGGAGGCATTCTAAAGTAGTTTCAAAATCTTTATAGATGTCTTCTCCACGAATTATATATCGCTTGGCTTCACTTGACTTTTTAAAACGCTCTTTTTTCTCAATTGTATATCCTGGTCTTATTCCTAGATAACGAGGATTTCCTAAATAGATATCTCCTTGTTTCAAAGGAAGAATTGGTTTTAAATCATCAAATTCTTTCGCTCTTCCATATGTTAATCTCAAATCGTCAGCTAAACTAAAGTCAAATGGAGTTGTCTCGACAAGTCGCATTATAGCTCTCCTTGGAAATTCAATACGAGTTAAAGGTCCAATACATTTTGACTCATTAAATGGCATATTAGACGATTTTAAATTAATCTTAAGCATCATTTCTTCTCTGTAATTATCATTTTGAGTAACCAATCCTGCAATTCCTATAATATTTACAGAAACTCCCGATTGTTCTAATGCTCTAATAATTTCTAAAGCAATAATTCCGCGATGAATATTTTCCTTTTCTGTTACATCGGACGAAAAAAGCAATTGAATATAAAAATTGATAAAGCTCCTTGTTTCTTGATAAACTGTCTTACGCATACATTTTGCCTCTCCTGCTAAATAAGCATTTATATCAACATATCCACCATCATAACTTAGAACCGTTGTTTCATTTATCTCTTCTATAGGACGATAAAAAGAGATGTTTTTTATTTGGCTAATCCTCCGATATTCAGGATATTGATTGTGATATCCACTGATTAGATGATCAAAAGTTTCTTCTAAGGTGTCAGCCCCATAAGCAAGCAAAGTACTCTCTGAAGCTCTTTTAAAACGCGTAAAAATCTTTTCATTAATTGGGGCTTCTCTTGTATATTTTACAAAGGAAGATAGTGAAGGAAAATAATAGTCAAAATGGCGATAGCCTTCTTTATCTTCATAAATGTTTAGATAATCTCTCATGATCGCTTCTCTACTAAAGAGGCAAACTCTTTTACTAATTTTTTTGCTTTTTCATCATTGTGATTTTCCATATACTTAGTAATGAAATTTAGATAATCATCAGATTTTGGCTCAACAAACATTCTTTCTAAAATTTTCTCTTCACTGCGAATATTTTGACTTAAATCAAAGGCTAAATGTGATACATGTGCTGTTGATATTTGCCCACGAATTTGATCATCTTGTTCGATCCAATAGTTCTTAACTGCTTTGCGATATAACATGACAAAAGCAAACCATTCTGGATATTCTTTTAAAATGAATTTTTCATATTTCGTATCGTAATCAATGGGAATATATTCAACTCGACGGATAGTACCTTCATCCAATTTGGCACGCGTATTATAGGCGCTTGTTGCTCCCATACCAGAAGTGTTACCCGCAACAATAACGCGAAAATTTGGGTGACGATTTACTTTTCCAACAACAGGAAATGAATACGAATCTCTTAATCCATCCATAAAAGGATGAAGTTTAATCGTAGATTTAGCGGAACCGTTATCTATTTCATCATAATAAGCAATATACCCTAGACGATAACAATCATATATTTTTGAACGAGAATATCCTCCATTAGCCGTATTTCCTCCGCTCACTTCAAACTTATCATCGATATAATCAACAGGAATAAACGGAACAGGAAAGAAATCTTCAAGTTGTTTAATTAAAGTCGATTTCCCAGCTCCTGTCGGTCCATAAAGATAAATGGTTCTATTGGCTAGAATGGCATAAAGGCAATCTTCTAAACGTTCATTATAAATAATGCCTTTTTCTTGCTGCTTTTTCTTTATCTTCATCAATTGTTGGTATCTTTCTTTAAAAGGGATTGTTGGATCAAAGCAAGGCAAAACTTTTGGCACTTCCGTTTCTTCTTTGGCAAATATCTCTCCTTGGAAAGTGATAGGCGCACTTGGAAGAATAATTTTTTCCGTTGTTTTACCTTCATTAGAATTCGTTGAAATAAGCTCTTTTATTTTACTAAAATCAACATTTTCTGAACCTAACAAGGACTTTTCAATAGATTTTAAACCTTCTTCTAATTTTGTTTCCAGTTCTGCTTTTAATTTCTCAAGATCTTGCATAGAAGATTTTACATTAGTTGAAACAGAGGAAAGTTCATGCGCCTCATTTTGCATTTTCTCAAGTGTTCGATTGGCAATATCTAAAGCTTTTCTTTCCGCCGAACGACTAAGTTCTCCCTCTAAAGTGAACGAAACATTACGAAGTTTAGCTACAAGTTCGACATAAGCAGCTTTCATTTCTTCTTGATGTTTTAAAATAGAATGATCAACATAATCTTCAAATTGATTTAATTTTTCATTAATTGTTTTATCAACAATTTGTGCTTCCGTTTTATAGCTTGCAAGATCTTGCATTAAAGAGGCAATTTCTTTGCGGGATTTTTCTAAATCAACAATTGGTTTAGCAGCCTCTTTGATGATTGTTTGCCATTTAGCAAGTGTTTTTTCATCTAATTCATCATATAAACCAATCTTTTTCTTTGCAATTCCGATAATTTCATCTGCTGTCTTTTGATAGTCTCCCTTCATCTCCGCATGGTTAGCAAAGTAAAGTAAGGCGGCACAGTAATCATTATCGCCTACTGTATAGATAGCTATATTGGTAAATAACTCGATTAAAGTCTTTCGATCTTTAAAAGGATACCCTTTGTAGAGAAGGGCTTCCATAATTGCCATATAATTGGTAGGATCTTCAAATAATGAAAGGCATTCTTTTAAAACAGCACCATTTTCATAAAGTCCTTTGGTTTGATAAAAGTGCTTAAATAGTTTCTTATGTTCTTTTAAACTGCGATAAATACCTTCTCCTTCTTCGTAAAGAGTTTTAAAATCTTTTGTTATCAAAACAGGATTATTTAAAACAGTTTCTACAAATTCTAAGTAAGCTTCTTCACTTTCAAAATAACAATTTTCAGAATGCCCTTTTATTCTATTCATATGTTCCATAATGGATGTTGCTCTTTTAGTTTCTGCTAGTGCGTATAGAGATTCAAAAGCATTGCTAAATGTTTGCTTTTCTTCACTCTCTTCTTTTTTATTAAGAAATGGAATTTTAAATTTATTTGCCACTGTTACTCTTTCCTTTCTAATCGTAAACGAATAACTCGTTCATCTAAACTCTTTAGCTCTTCTGTCATGCCTTTAGGAGGAATAATCTCTTTTTCCCCCTCTTTTAAGATCAAATGAATATCGTCAATACTATATTGATTATCGATATTATATTTTTGAACAAGAGAAAAATTATTACCTATTTTATATTCTTCATAGCCTTCGTAATCGGTGTAGACAGGACACTTTATTTCTCCAATGAAACGCCACTTTTCTTTTAAATGAACACACTTTTTAAATTCTTCTGTTTCCAATCGATATTCAGTATCCTTTGTACTTTCTTCTTCCTGATAAAGTATCGTAAATTCTGGAGAAAGCGAGTAAGCCATTTTCCCATTCATTTCTTCGCCTACTAGACTCTCACGATTATAAAAACTCATTTGATTTTCATACATCACTTCTACTTCATGAGTAGGTTCCTGGTCTAGTTCATATATAATGGTACCTACTAAAGGAATAGATCCTCCATGGAAATAAATACGTACACCTGAAGGAGAATAACGAATTTCCAAATGAAGAGAGGTTCCTACAACATTGCCAATCTCAAGGACAATTTTATTTTCACTTTTTTTACTATACTTTATAGGTAAGATATACGTATTGCCCTTTGTTTCTGCAAACATATGAAAGAAAGTACGCATACCTTTCATCGGGCTAAAACGAGTAATTTCTACTCCATTACATCCAAAGACAACTGCTAAAGCTTCATAAATAAAGGTAGTGAAAAAACGAAGTTCATTACTTTGATACTCTATTTTTTCAACAGGTATAAAAGATGATCTTGTTATTTGATTTTGTTTATTTTCTTTTAAGAGACTAATAACATCAGGATTAAGCACTAAAATTCTACGTGTATCACATTCATCAAAATAAGCATTGGCAAGAGAGGTGAGAAAAAGCATAAAATGAGGATGATGATTATCAACAATGATATTATCTGTTTCTGTTGTTACAGAAAGAACAAATTTTTCTTGATTTTGAAGAAAGAAGGCATGAATGCTTTTTAAATTCTTTATACGTCTTATTCGCAGTTCCACTTCATCCATCTTGTAATATTCCATTTTAATCCCTCACATTTAGGTCTTATCATAGCAAATCAGAAGGTATTTTTCAATAGAAAATAGTGGAATATAAAATGCGCTTTTTATCACAAAAAAGAAGAACTATCGTTCTTCTACAGTAAATTAAAAGGGATTTTCATTTAATCTATTTATATCAAAATAATATCCTACTTCTCCGTAAGTCTCATCGCCTATCGTCACGATTTTTTCTTCGACTACTTTTCCTCCTAAATCCTCATAAAACACTCGAGCATTTTGATTATCTTTAAAACACCAAACAATCATATTCTTTTTATTTTGTTCTCCTAACTCTTTAGCCGTTTCTTTAAATAAAGTAGTTCCTATTCCCTGATTTAAATAGTTTGGTTTTATATAAAGACTCACAAGTTCAGCATCATACTTCTCATTTTGAGGATTAAAACAAGAATATCCCAATACTTCTTTATTCTTTACAGCGACTAAAACAAGATCTTTATATTCATCAAAAGAGGCTATATATCTTCTTGTTTGTTCTTCGTAATTTAACTTCTTTAAATATTTAGAAGAGACAATATTGTCATAAGCATTTCGCCAACCATCAACTTTAATCCTAGCCATTTGTTCTTGATCTTCTAGGCGATTTTTTCTTATGACGTATTCATCCTTAGGTGATAATTTTTCCAAAGATAGATGCATCTGTTTTAAAGCATTGATAGTAATAACATCATCTAATGCATAAGTGATTCTACCAACAAGTTCATCTTTATAAGGCCAACTGATGGATTGACCTACTAAAAAGCGTATACGTCCTGTTTTATAAAAAAACTTTAATAAATCTTTTTCTGAATTAATCATATTCCCTTTGTATTTCATTCCCTTAATTTTTGTAAAATCAAGAATACAGAAGAATGCCGCATCAGGCACTAAATTCTTAGGAAATGTTACATAAGGAAGACCCGTTAATAGTTTGTTTGTAAGGTCTTCATCACCTATTACTTTTAAAACAGTTTCTTTTATTTTATTTTGTAAACTTCTATCTGCTGCCCCAATCCCATCAACTAAGGCTTTTAATAAATTGTATTTAAAAGAATAAATACCTCTTAGTTCTGTAAAGTACTCTTGGTATACTTTTTCTCTTTCTTCACTCGTATTAAAAGCTCCTACTAAAGCTTGTCCTACAATATCAGGAGCAGAATCCATTTCTTGAAAAATACGATTAATAAGTTCACGAATAATGATTTCATCAGCTACGACAAAACCCGCACGTAAAGCTGCCATTCCATAACTTTTTGATAAGCCAAACATTGAAATTGTATTTCTAAAATATCCAGGTATAGTAGCTATAGGTTTTGCTACATTTTCTTCATCAAAGGCTAAATCACGATATACTAAATCATCAATGATGAAAACGCCTCTTTCCTGACAAACATCAGCAATTTGAGTAAGTAATTCTGTATCTTTTTCACTCATGATTTTTCCCGTTGGATTACTTGGATTCATATTTAAGAAAGCAACAACACGAGGAACATATCCTTTTCGACGATGATATACTTTTTGTAAAGAATCATTAATTTCATCTATTTTATTTGCCAATTTTTCTGGGTTAACAAGCCATTCATCACGTTCATCTAAATCTAATATCTCAACCTCGGCACCCGCTCTTTCTGCGCGTATTGTAAATAAACCATAGTTTGGTCCTGGAACGATGATGACATCCCCTGGTTTTGAAATGATATCAACAATCATATTAAAGGCAATCGATGTAGACGGTAAGAATGTCAAATTATGAACGGTCAATCCTCTTTCATCAATGTCTTCATAATTATAAGGCTGGGTGTTGATAAATCCTAACTTTTCAACATAATCAAGAAGAATAGTGCGTAATTCATCATCACCTTCTGTATAAGGATATTTATACAACTTTTTAGAATCCAATGATGCTTTCATACGATCGATGGATAATGGAAATGGTTTAAAGTTTGTTGGATTTCCATTTCCTAAATCAATATCGGGAATCGTCGTAATATTCTCATCTCTTACTTCAAAACCATAAAAATCAATCGCATCCGCTATCGCTTGAACAGTTGGATTGAAGTATTCTCCATCTAATCGTAAGCCAATATCTGGCAAACCAAATCTCCTCTCTCCTAATTGAGGATTTTCTCTTAATAAACGATCAATCGCACTTGATTTTTTTAACATATATCTTCTTCCTCCTTTAAATATAATTTATAATGATATTAATCAAAACGACAAGAATCAAAACAATTCCAAGGATCTTCGATGGTTTAGAAATATAAATCATTGGAATATTTTGATTTACTAAACTTTCATTGTCTACACCCACTTCTGTACATCTAAGACCAATACTTGTTATTTTAGATAAATCTTCATCACTTAAAAAGTACGCACCAACGGCATTATCATAGTCGATATATTGAATTCCTTTAGGAAGTTTTAAGACGAGTAGGCAAAGAGAAATATCACCAATCGCACCTATTAAATTAAAGATAGCTAGAACAAAGAAAAGATCTATTGGAACAATAATCCAAACGAACAAAGGCAGTATTGTTAAGAAAAATAAAGGAAATACTAAAGAGACTAAACTTCCTACTTTAGAAATTTTCTCTTGACACATCGCGTAAAAAACACCTTTTTCTAACATGACACCAAATTTTATATTTTTTTTATATTTGGAAAAAAGAGAAAAACCAATTCCATGAAATATTTCGTGAAGAAACAAATAAAAAATCAAGATAATCCAAAAGAAAAAGGAAGAATTATTTGGTAAAATTGCATTGATTTGAATATCTAACAAGGCAAAAAGAAAAAAAGCTAAAATAAATAGCACAATACATAAAACATTCATTACTTTCATATTAAGTTGAAACTTATAGTACTTTTTCATCTCTTTTTGCTCCTTTAAATAATCGGTTTAATAATAGATAAAATGTCTTGAAATAAAATGCCCATCATAACAAGTAATAAAGGCAAGTAGTAACGTATAAAAATAAATAAATGGTCACGATTATAGTTCTTTATGCCTAATTTTCCTAAAAATTGGTAATGTGAAAGTACACAGCCATTGCAAGTTTCTTCAAAAGCAATATAGAAAAGGCCAAAAATAGCCACATATTTCCAACTAAGCCATGTCCATATCGTTAAAAAGAAAAAGATTATACATATATGTAAGAAAATAACAAGTTTTTAATCATTTTCTTTACCTCCACTCATTGTAATTGATTTCATTATTTTTAAGTTCTTTTCTATCTCCTTTTGATGTTCTTTCTGCTCTAAGTAATACGTATTTCCTATATGTATTTCTCTATCTTCTTGAATAGAAGTAAAATACTTAACATATTCGCTAACTTTATCTAATGAATCATTCCCTAAAAGAAGTAGATTCACTGTATTTAGATAAGTATAATCCTCACTTTTCTTTACTTTTTTTATATAATGAGATAATAATTTTACCCACTCCTTAAAAAGTTTTAATTCTTTTTTACTTAACTCAAGTAAAGGTTGAAGAGAAGCTTTCTTATAAAAAAGAGAAAAGAAAGAAACAGAAAGAAGATATTTATAGTATGACTTTAGTCCTCTATTTTTACATTCCTCTAATTCGCTTACTACATAATACATATAGTCAATTAAGTCTTTATTTCCAGCATTATATTCCTCTATACAAGATGTCATACAAGAAAATTCGCTACCTAACTCTTTACTAATTATAATCATGATTTCTCTCTTTCTTTGTTTAGTATAACATACGTATTAGATTTTTAGAATATTTATTGAATTACAGAATAAATTGTGATAGAATAGTTTTGTCGTCGGACATAGAGGATTGGTGTAATGGTAACATAGGAGTCTCCAAAACTTTTGCTGGGAGTTCGATTCTCTCATCCTCTGCCAAGTGCAAATACGCTTCAAAAAATGGAGTTAAAACATAGAGAAAGCCGTGGAAATAAAAGGAAAATCCACGGTTTTTGTTTTTACTAAAAAATGGTGTAAAAAATGGAGATTTTTTAGAGAAAAATTTATAAAATCAGAAGAACTAGAAAAAAGAATAAGAACTACGTGTAGTTTTAATAATGCTACGTGTGAGTTTAGGCAAGGAAGAATTCTTTATATAGCAGGTACTAATATTAGTTTTATAGAGCCACATAAAGTAGATGTTACTAAAAAGGGTAAAAAACTAATACTAATATATTTTTAGAACAATTTGAAAAATAAGGGAATTCATGGTATCATATACCCCAATTTAAGGGGGATTCAGAATGCAAGTAATAAAGAGTAGAAGTTATTTACCATTACCACTAGAATCGAGTAGACTTTATTTAATAGCAGATGACTTAAATAAATATAAAGAAGAATTAGAAAAATTTTTAGAAGATATCAATTATATGAATAATAGAGATTTTTCAAAAAGAGTATTGTTTGGTCAAGAAATAAAATCAAATAATACAATAGAAGGATATTTAGATGATATTACTCAAGTAAAACGAATCATCAAACATCCTACAGCCGAGTTAGATGAAGAACAACAACGCAGGATTTTAAATTTATATTATGGATATAAATTTATCCTACAGAATAAAGAGATAAATAAAGACACTTTAAAAGAATTATATAGTATACTCTCAGATCAATTGTTAAGTGAAGAGGATAAATCTAATATGGGAGAATATTATCGAAAAAATCCCGTGTACATTTTCTATTCAAGTTTAATTACCAAAGAACCAGACTTAGGAGTTGAAGCAAGTGAACTTGACGAGAAAATGAATATTTTAATAGAATACTTAAATAGTTCAAATAATATTACTTGCATGACGGATTATTTTATTCGTTCACAAGTTGCCCATTTTTATTTTGCATACCTTCATCCATATTATGATCTAAATGGACGAGCAGCAAGAACGACAGCTATGTGGTACTTGCTAAAAAATCAAGCCTACCCATATATAATATTTAATCGTGCTATTCAACTGGACAAAAGCAAATATTATCTTGTCATTAGAGATGGTAGAAAATATCATAATGTCACTTATTTCCTAAATTACATGTTAAGAAATGTATTAATTGAACTTGAAAAAGAATACGCGATGGAAATAATATCTGATAGTGCTAGATTTGAATTATCCGATGCAAATTTACAAACATTATACTATATCTTATCAATGCAAGGTATTCTTACATACTATGATTTCACAACTTTTTATAATCATTTAAATCCTAGAAGGAATCCTCAAAAGATATATCAAGAAGTACTAGAACCGTTAATCGATAAAGAAATCATTATTCCTGGAAAAACAACTAGAAACAATAATAACAGGTTCTTTGGACTTAATCCGAGTATAATAAAAACAGATGAAAAAATTAAACACATTCATTTAGAAAAGAAAATAATAAAGTAAATTAATTGAATGAAGGTTATATTAAATATATTCCTTTATTAGAAAAGGTAAGTTTTAAAAATTTACCTTTTTCTTTTGGGTATAAATTTTTAATTATTTTAAATATAATCTAAAAATAATTACGAGTAAGTCATTTGATAATTAAAAAAGAAAACTCTTTGGGATACTATCCACACATTCAAGAGAAACAATATGAACATATATGTTATAATAGCATTAGGAAGAAATAAGAAAAGGAAAAGAAGATATGAAAAATAATAAAAATGAAATTTTAACAACAGCAAACGAAATATTTAAGTTCATTACAGATGAATACTTACAAAAGAGAATACTATTACAATGTTTTGTCGATACCGAATTTAATGCTACTGTATTAGAATTAATTCAACAGTTAAATAAAAAAATAAAAGCAGAAACAATAAATACGATTTTTACAAACCTTCATGAAAAAACAGTCATGCATTTAAAATTGGCTCAAAAGAATTCTTTGCCAACTCGTTCTATTGGAAATCATGTATTATTAAGTCTATCCTATTTCTATCTGCTAGAAGCTTTTGATGAACATTGTAAATTAAACGATAAGACATTAAGAGAACTACAGAAAATGTATGGTAGTAATTATTTAAATACAATTGCACTTGTTGATCAAATTTATTTATCCGATGATATTCAAAAAATACAAGCAACTAAAAAAACGGATGATCTATTATCCATTGAAAATGTGGAATGTTTAAAAAAATATATTCTTTTTAAAGAATGGCAAGACAAACAACATCATTTTTATTATAATACATTGGAAAAATTTTCTTTTTCCTATTTAAAACAATGTTATGCCGAATTTTCAGAAAAGGAAGATTTAGAAAATGCCATATTGACTAAAATTGTTTTAGAAAGAATAAGTAAAAAGAAAATTGTGGATATCGAAATCATAAGTTTATTAGTAAATTTAGATATGAAAAAAGAGGCTTTAAGTTTGTTTGGTGGAAAAAGTTATGGTCTCGCAAAATTAAAAACCATAGGCGCCACAATTCCTTGGACTGTCATCATTCCTATCGGTAAAAATATTACCTATGAAGAAATAGATGCAAATATCCCTCAAGAAATAAGATTTTTTTCGGTTCGAAGTTCTGCCGATATTGAAGATGGGGAAAATTATTCCTTTGCTGGAATGTTTGATTCATATTTAAATGTAGAAAGAAAAATGCTAATTGAAAATATAAAAAAAGTAAAAGATTCAGTAAAAAATGCTCGTTTAAAAAGTTATATTAAGAAAAACAATTTGGAAAAACCACATATGGCAGTCATTATACAAGAATTTATTGAACCACAACTTTCAGGCGTTTGGATGGGAAATAACTTAACCAGTGGTTTATTAGAATATACAGAAGGAAATGGAGAAAAACTAGTATCAGGGAAGGTCATTCCTAAAAATGAATTTTTTAAAAATTCTATGAATGAATTAAATAATTGTTTAACAATTAATGGAAATTCAGTAGGAAAACAACTGACGAACATGCAAAAGAAATTAAAAACGATTTCCGATTTTGAATGGATGGTATTAAATGATAAACTTGTTATGCTTCAATTTAGACCAGTAACTGTAAAGGTAAAAAAACAATTACGTAAAACAAAATCCGTTTCTAATCATACGATCAAAGGACTTGCATGTTCTAGTGGAAAAGTGGAAGGTAAAATACAATTTTTAAATTCTCCAACAGAAAAATTTAAAACGGGAAATATATTACTTGCTTGGGTTACAGATCCTGATTGGATTCCTCATATGATGAAAGCAAAAGGCGTAATCACTGCAAGTGGCGGTTTCTTGTGTCACGCAGGAATAGTATCTAGAGAATTGGGAATACCATGTATTACTGGTGTTGGTGGTGAAGTGGTAAAAAAACTTTCTCTTCAAGATGAATTAGAAGTAGTGCTTGACGGGGATGAAGGGACAATAACTATAAAATAATGAGTAGATTAGACGATTAGAAAACTAATATGCATTTCATAGGGTTAAAGCCTGCTTCCATTGTTTAGTTACAATTCAATTATAAAGCATTTTTTAGATTTTAACCTTTTTATTTATATGCCTTTTATTTCTCCTAACTTTGGAAATAACATCTTTAACTATTAAAGTTTGCGAACTTCCTCAAAATAATATATAATACTCTATAAAAAAAGGAAGAAATGACTGTGGAAGAAATTATAAAGGAAGCAAAAGCTGTATTAGTTAAACCTTATAAACGATATGAGAATTTAGATAAAATACTAAGGAAAATAAAAATAGTAGCACCATATTATTATGATGGAATAAAAATGAATGATGAGTATCGTCAGTATATAAGAAAATTAAATGTTGAACTGATAAACTTGCGAACTGACTATATTTGTGATACTAAAGGTTTTTTTAGAGATTTACGAGGCGTTAATAATAACGTTAACTATAGTAAAAATAGAACCACTTATTCCGTTTTAGACTATTTGGATTATGTCGTTTACTATACGAGGAAAAGATTAATTGGAAATCTAGATCTTCGCAAACACTATGATAAATATGATGTAATGAATATGTGTGAGGTTGCTTCTAATCACGTTAAGGAAGCTGCTAAACGATGTGATTTAAAATGTCATGTAGTAAGAATAGATCCTGGATTTGATGAAGAGGCAACTCTATTTGATGGAAATGGCTACCATTATTTCAATATTATTGAACATGGGAATACTTATTATTTAGTCGATGTATCTTATAAACAATTTTTTATAGAAAATGATACGCGATTGGAAAGAATGGGAGTTCCGTATGTTTTCCCACCACTTGCAGGTATCTATATGACTTTAGATCATTTGCGCACTCAAGTAGCTACAGTTATTAATAAATATGGGTGGATTGAATTAACTGACGATGTGCTAAAAGCTTACTTAGATGGATTTGCTTTAAGTTATCGTAATGCTTTATACTATGAAGATAAAGACTTACGATATGAAACAAATTATACAGCTAAAGATTATAAAAATTTTTTAATATATGAAGATAGTCAAGTTCGTCATGAAGGGACTAGAGTACTTGGTTATCAAAGAGAATTAATAAAAGATCCGATGAAATCTTATCAAGTTAAGTAATTTATTATGAATAATATAGAATAGTTTATGAGGTAATGAAGTTGAAATGGGAGGAATATCAAGAAAGTACCTATCGAACAAAGCCCAATTATTTAGCCGTTTTTCTAGCAAATAAATTGTCTTTTCAATCGATTATTGACTTAGGTTGCGGAAGCGGTAATAATACGGTTTATATGCTAAAAAAGGAAAAAAAGTAATCGCGATTAAATGCTTTTTTAAAAGAAGAATATATTTTAGATAGAATAACAGAAGAAGAAAAAAAGGCATTAGTAATGCAAAAAGGAAAGTTTGAGGAAATAAAGCTACCAAAAACAGATTGCATCTTAACAACTTTTGCATAGCCATTTTGTTCTCCTTCTAAGTTTAATGATTTATGGAATACTATCTATGAGGTTCTTCCTTCAGGAGGAATTTTCGCCGCAAATCTTTTTGGAGATAGATGTTTTCATAAAGAAAATAAAGAGGTTTCTACCTTTACCAAAGAAGAAGTTTTAGAGTTATTAAAAGATTATGAAATTATAAAATGGAAAGAACAAGAGTATATAAAAGACTTAGAAAATAAAAAGTGGCATTACTTTGACTTTGTTGCAAAAAAGAAATAATATTTTTGTATTTTAAATACTTTTGAATGTGATATAATAAATATACATCTAGGAGTGTGAGGCCATGATTTTACTATTAAGTATATATAAGAAAAATAGAGAGTATTATGTGGATATGGTAGATACTGAACATAAAAAGGAGACTGTGCATAGTCAGCTTGTGAATAGTCACATTCTAAAAGAATGTCAGAATATTAATGTTTGCAATTATAAAAATCCTAGGCAATATCCACTGGAATATATGAAAGGCAATTTTGATACGTCTAAACTTCTAGTAACTGAAAAGAATAAAAAAGACAAAGAAAGAGACTTTCAAATTTTAACAGTTTACTATAAAAATGAAAATGAACCTTGTCTTTATCAAGCGATTGACCGTACAGGTAAAATTTCTCTACATGATATTTCTGAACTTGAATATACAAAAAATAGTATATTTGGCAATGACATTCGTGCGCTTCCTTTATTTGTTCAACACAAATCAATTGAATCTGCATACGAAGAATTAAAAAAATTAGAAAAAGAAAAACTCCACGAATTGCCTTGTAATTTATTTAAGCAATATCTTCTCTATATAAAAGGTTTTCAGGAAGGATATTACACAATTACAGAAATCAACAATGGTGTTGATTTAACCATTCATGAACAAATGCTCTTTAATGGATCTGCTACTATTAAGCTTATTGAATGCATTCCAAAGAAGAAAACGATGTATCTTACAAAACAAGATGCTTTAGTAAGCCCCTATCCAAAAGAAAGAACAGTAGGATTTATGACAAACGATATATTACTGATTGGTTCTAGTGTTTTGATTGCATCAAATATTTCTAAAGAAAATGAAATCAAATTTGGTTCTTTTAATAAAAATGGTGTTATTATTACACTCCCCCTCTCTTTTCAAAGTTTAGACTTGATTGAAAAAATAAACCGTGCTAAGAGAATGTATGTAGGATGGCATCTCAATGCAAAAGGAAACTTTCCTAAAGAATTATATAATCACATTTTGCCAAATGAATTATTTAAAATACCAAATCGTTTTTATCACGAAATGAAAAGCAAACCATTTAATACACGTCTTTATTTAGCAAAAGAAAATGACTGTATTGATTTATGGATTCACACAGTCGCACTTTACTTTAGTTGGCAATATTTTACTCCATCTTTTAAACAAAAAATGAAACCAATTTTAAGAGAATTACATCAAATGATTCAACAAACACTTAAAGATTTAGTATGTAAACTAGGACCAACAGATGCACTTTATGTGATGAAGTGGACAAAAGAACATATGAAAAAAGCATTAGAGGCACTTGCTTCATCAAATGAACTTGAAAATGAAGAAATCGTAAAAATAGATGATGAAGAGGCGTTATTCTCCTTTTACCAAAATGATTACAAGCTACCAGAAAGTTTAAAAGTATATTCTACTGAAACGATCGATCGTTATGGCGGAGAACAAAAAGTAAAAGAAGACTATATAAATGCAACGCCTTATAAACAGCAGTACATCATCAATACGTTAGAAACGATCGAGAAGAGACAAAAAACGCAGAGTACTGACGATAAAATAAAGAGTTATCACAATTAAACGAATCGGAAAAGAGGATATACTATGGATAAAATAAAAACATTACAAAAAGAAATACAGTCTTTAGAAGAAAAAAGAAAAGAAGCAAATCATTTTCTAAAAAAAGTAAATACATTACAAAATGATATTTATGGATATATTGCCGATGCCTATGAAAATTTCTATAATAGAAAAAGGAATAAAGAATTTGTTTTATATGAAAGATTTCCAAATATGGATGCATTACAGATTTATGTCTCTAGAAGAGGGTCTTTCCCACTACAACAAGATGGAGAATTAAATGTAAAAGAACTTGCAGAAATAGTCAAGCATCTATATCAATTTAGAGCAGATCAAGAATTTGAAATCTTAACAGTAGGCGCTACTGAATTAAAGGGAATGCCCGTATATGGAGGTCAAACTTTTAGTAATGTAGCACATCTATATTTTTTAGTAGGAAATGCATTTACGCTAGCTCCATTTAAAGAGTTTAATGGAAAGTATATCAATTCCGATAAAGTAAATACAAAGATTGATTTATATGCGAAAGGAAAAAACTTACTTTGTATAGAAGCAGATAAAAACAGTAAAAATACATTAGGAATCGAATGTCCAACTCATCGCTTTTGGGATAGAGAGGGTCTTATCAATTATTATAATGAAGGCTATAGCGAATATATGACATTGCCGTTATCCTCAGAGAAACAAGTATTTAGCTCTTATTTATCATCTCATTTAAATTATGCTGGTGGCTATAATATTAAAGGGATTAAAGATGTCTTTGATTTTACCATTCATCCATTTGATTCCTATATTGCAAAAGTTTTAATCAGTATCATTATTTATAAAAGAAATAATGGAATCGTGAAACTAACAAATGAAGATTACCATCATATTTTTGATGTCCTCTTTGGAGAAAAAGTGGAAATTAAAGAAGAAGCTGAGAGGGATATTCCAAAACAGTTGTTGTATGTACAAAGTGAAAAAAGCGGGCGATAGTAGTTAAAATCACTTGCTTTTTTTGCTTTAAAAGAATACGTTTTCCCATTGCCGTAGAAAACAAATAATGCTATACTTGTTTTAGTTTACAAGCTATTTAAAGATATCAATATAGTTTTTAGAGGAGTGAGTCTATTTTGAAAAAGAAAAGCTTTTTACTTTTTATTGCCTTAATATTAATTATAAGCATTGTAAATATTTCCACTGTATATGCAGATAAGAATCCCTATAAGAAGGCAACACAGTGGGGAACAAATTGTACTTGGTATGCTTGGCAACAGGCACATGATAAAGCAGGAGTTTCGCTTCCAGGATGGGGAAATGCAAGAACTTGGTATGCCTCAGCAAAGAAAGCCGGATTTGAGGTAGGAAAAACACCCAAAGCAAAATCTATTGTCGTTTGGGAATGGGATAAGTATGGACATGTTGGTTATGTCGAACGTGTAAGTGGAAATAAAATTTATGTATGGGATTCTGATTCATCATGTATTGATGAAAGCGATGAGAAGTGGAAAGAGTGCAATGATCTTGCAGTTGATGAAGAATCTAGTCGAGCTTGCAGTAAATATGCTAAATCCATTGCCTGTGAAAAAAATGCGAGTTATTGGATATCTCCAGGTGATTTAATCGGTTATATTTATTTAGATAATATTCCTAAAACAACTACAACCCAAAAGATGACAACAACGACTCTTTCTACAACAAAAACAACTATAACTTCGACAACACCATCAATAAAGATGTCCAATAATGCTTACTTAAGTGAACTTCTTATCAATGATAAAAAAGTAGAGCTTAAAAAAGAAATATTTGACTATACAGCAGAAGTGCCATATGAAACAGAAAGCATTACAATTACTGCAAAAACAGAAGATATAAAGGCAAAGACAGAAACGTTAGAAGAACAGAAATTGGCAATAGGAGTAAATACAATACAAGTGAATGTTTCAGCAGAAGATGGAACAATGAAACAGTACAATTTAACCATCACGCGTAAAAATGAAGAAATAGAAAAAACTTCCAATGAAAAGAAAAAGGAAACAAAGCGGAAAGACTATTTATTAATAGGTGGTTATGGACTCATCTTCGTAGGAATTGCTCTTCTTATCTTATTTTCTGATCAATTGAAAAAATTGGATAATTAAAATACTCCATTTATACAAAAGAAAAGTCATATAAAAATGACTTTTTCTTTGCTTTTAATCTATTCTTTGTTTTCTTCTTGATAGGTAATTATTAATTAAAATAAAACCAACAGTGAACAGTATTAGAATGAAAAAATTAAATAAAATAGGCTTTAAAGTTCCAAAGGAAAGATTCTCTATTTCTTTTAAACAGTTATTTGTATTAATGTACCAATAAGCTGGTAATATATGAGCAATTTTCAATACAAAATTAGGCAACCATTCTGCAGGAACAAAAGCCCCACATAAAAAGGCAGAACCTAGAGCAACAACATTGACAATGCCATTCATAGCATTCTTATTTTTTGTTAAAGTACTAATTAGTAACGCTAATGCTAAAGCACTTACTGTAAAAAATAAGGCATTTAACATATACCATATTCCTCTTATAGAAAGAACGGTTTTACCTAATAGACATATTCCTAAAAAGCAAAAAAGAAACCAAGCACAACCTGCATAAAGTAAACTTGAAAGTAATAGATGAAAATTATACTTTTGATAAGGCATAGGACTCGTTACCGTTCTCTTACGAATATTTAGTTCATTAAAACTTGCTAAAACTAAACCAATGACTAAAATAACAACAGCTAATATACTATAACTTGCAAAATTAAAATAATTACTAGCGTTTGTTAAACCAACTTCATCTAATGATGAAATTGAAGTAATACTCGCTTGATGTCCTAAATTTTCATTAATAGCATTGATCAATTCATTTTGTTCCATATACGCCATTTGCTCAAGATTTTGTATTTTTAAATAACGATTTAATAGCATTTCCGCAAGAGAAGCCTGATAGTCCCCTGTCGATTCAATTTCGATTTTGGGATTTTGACCATTTAAAACCAAAGAGCCATAATTTTCGGGAATATAAATGACATAATTTACATCTCGATAAAAAAGAGCATCTTTAATCTTTTCCTCTTTTTCTTGTAAGTCAACAATATGACTATTCTTTTCCATATACGAAATCAAATTATCTGTTATCTTATTTGATACATCCTTATTTACAATAAAAACATCAGGTTTACTATCAACAAAATCCATTTGATTATTCGATTTCATATTCATTCCACCAAATACTATAAGCAGTACAGTATAAAGAATAATAGTCCCTTTATAATGATTTACGACTTTCCAAAACGTCTTAAATACTGTCATATTTTTGCCTCCTTATTTCTCTAATAGAAACTGCTGTTAAAACTATAGTAAAGAGAAGTATGCTGATGATATTAAAGAAAAATCTCTTATTTGGACCATAGTAATAGAGAGAATAAAAGCCATCTGTAATCATACTTGCTGGATTGATTTTATTTAAAATAGGAATATACTTATCGATAGTATACTTCATTGTAATCCCCATCATTCCCGATAAGAAACAACCTAACATAGTGAAGGCAATTAAAATACCTGTCTTTGTATTTTCATTTTTCTTAAACATCGCTGAGACAAAAATACCTAATGAAAGTCCTCCCAAACATCCTACAAATGAAAGCAAAATAACAAATGGTAAATGATGTCCATAATCTACTTTTAAACAGATGATAGTAAATAAAAATAACAAAACAATTCCTAGCAATTGAACAATATAGCTCGCAAGTAAACTACTGATAATCAACTTCCCTTTCGATAAAGAAGAGATTGCGGTTCTTTTTCCTGTCGCATTCATATTAGCTAATTTACTATTCATTATGACCATAGCAAAAATTCCTCCATAAAGACAAGCCATGGCAATTAATGTATAATATTCAATCATCGTATAACTCAAATTTTCATTTGAAACATTCTCAATATTTCCTTGACTACTTTCTATAGTTTGCATCATATTTTGAATCATCATATTGAAATCTACATTTTCATTCCCAACATAGGACATTCCATCTGATATATAGTGATTAATTATTTTTTCATTACTTGCGATCTCATCAATAACATATCGAAAAATAGTCTCATTAATACCGCTTTTTCTAACAAAAAGATAGACATCATCTTTTCCAAAGGAAACATATCCTGTAATTTCTTTCTTTTCTAATTGTTCATGCAGTTCTTCTTCATCTCCATATGTGATAGAAAACATCTGATTTTCGCCCTTTTCACTTAAAGTGTTCAATGCTTCTTTAAAAATACTTCTATTTTGAAATTGCAAATCATCGACTACTCCAATATCAATAATCTTCAACTTTTCATTCTTTTCAATATTTTGAAAAGCAAGATGAAAGAAGACACCTAATACGATAGGAAAGGCAAAGACCCAAAAAAGAAGGATTTTATTTTTTAAAAGAGTTTTTACTGAGTATTTAAAATTATGCCAAAACATCAATCTCTCAATTCCTTTCCTGTTAAATTTAAGAAAACATCATTTAGAGTTGGGCGTTCTGAGAAAATACTTTGGTAAGTAATATTGTGATTTCTTAAAAACTCAATAAGTACACTTATATTATTTTGTCCGCTTTTATACGTAATCGTTAATACATTTTCAACAAATCGTACCTTGTCTACATTTTTTAAATTTCGAATATTTTCAAACTGATCTTTTGTCAATTTCAAACCTTCTACGGTTATCTTTTCTTCAATGTTTGCATGTTCCTTTAATTCAGTAGCCGTTCCTTCTGCAATAATATGTCCTTTATCTAAAATAATAATTCGATCGCACAATATTTCTACTTCTTCCATATAGTGAGTTGTATATACAATTGTAGCTCCTTTTTCTCTTAATTTCTCTATTCCTTCTAAAATATTATTTCGACTTTGAGGATCAACAGCAACAGTTGGTTCATCAAGAAAAATGAGACGAGGTTTATGAGCAATTCCACAGGCAATATTAAGTCTTCTTAAAAGTCCGCCTGACAACTGTTTAGGATAAAACTTTCTATAACGTTCTAACCCAACTAACGAAATAGCCTCTTCTACATATTTTTTGCGTGTCTCCTCATCTTCAATATAAAGACCACAAAAGTAATCAATATTTTCATAGACATTTAATTCTTCAAATACAGCGACTTCTTGAAATACGACACCAATTTGTTTTTTTATATCATAGGACTCTGGTTTCATTTCTCTTCCTAAAATTTGAATACTTCCATTCTTAAAATGAAGCAAGGATAAAAGACAGTTAATTGTCGTCGATTTTCCACTACCATTAGGTCCGAGAAGGCCAAGTATCTCCCCTTCTTTTACAAAAAAAGATAAATCATCTATTGCCTTAAAATCTTTGTAATACTTTGTTAAATGTTTTACCTCAATCATTTTTTGCATCTGCTCTTCTTCCTTTCTTTTCAATGAAAAAGTTTATCTTTTGGATAACTTCTTTATAAGGTATCTAGCTCTATTCCCTCTTTTATTAACATATCATTAAACCGATCTTTAAAGTCAAGTAAGGCTTTTGTTTTGGCATCATCATAAATCGCATTCGTGTTTTTCATTGCTAAATAAAGATGCTTTAAAGTTACAGTTTCACTATTTTCAAATACGGCATAGCTAAATGCACTCGACAATAAAGTCAAACATATATCTGGATAACGACTTTGAATTTCGTAAATTCGTTTGTATTCGCTCGTGTATTCCACTATCCAAGCAAATAATCTCTCTTGCTGAAAATCAGCATATGGAAATCTTACATTCATTTTTTTCTCAAATTTAGGAAGTGTTCCCATCATTATTCTTACGACATCTTCCCCTTCTGACTCTGCAATATCAATTTTTAAGAAGCGACGTACAAAAGCTCGATCTCTTAAAATATATGCTTCATATTCCTCAGAAGTTGTCGCACCTATCATTAAAATTCTTCCCCTATCAAGATATGGTTTTAACATGTTGGCAAAGTCAACATCAAGAGAACTATTATTTTTGGCAACAAGAAGATGCACTTCATCAATAAAAAGAATGGTCTTTTCTATATTATCAATCTCTTCAATTAAAAGTTGTAACTTTGTTACTTCTGTTCCATCAACATTTACTTTCCCAAGTAAAGCAGGAAGATTAATCTTTATAATCTTCCATCCCTTGATAACATCTGGTACTTGGTTCGTATGAATTCGATAAGCAAGACCTTCTACCAATGCAGTTTTACCTATTCCTGGTTTTCCTACTAAAAGCGCACTTTTATCTGGCGTAATTAAAGCAAGTATCATTTGATCAATCTCTGTATCTCTAGCAATTGCAGGATTTGTAACATACTCCTTATCTGTTAAAATTTCGCCATAGGTATCAATCATACTTATTCTATTTGTTTTCGCTAATTCATTATTTTCAATCATTTATTTTCACCTAATTAAATTGTATCATGTTAGGCAAAAGAAGTAAATTACGTTATATTTATGAGACGATTTGTATGTCCATTTTCCACTGTATAACAATCTGTTGATAAGAGTTCTATTTTTCTATCAATATTCAATAGTTCCTTTTTTAAATCGTAAAAACGATCACTTGGAATAACGACAAATAAAAGCGGTTTCTTTAGAATACCAACTCCATTTGTTGATTCTAAAACAGTATAGCCAATCTCAAATTCGCTTTCTAAATAGTTTTCTATTTGCATCCATTTTTTCGTTCTAATAAAACATATTTTTGAATTAGAAATTCCTAAGATAATAGCATCAGAAATAAAGTTATTCATTTTTAAAAAGATTAAAGCGTATAAGGATTTTGTTATACCAAAATTAGTAGCTCCAATTAAAATGATAATTCCATTGATGACATTTGAAATTTTACCAACTGGAGATTTTTTAAAATGTTGAATAATAGCAATAATCGTATCCGATCCTCCTGTATTAAAGCCTGCTTTATATATAAGACCATATCCAATTCCCATAATGACACTATAAATGACAACGGAAAAAAGAAAGCTATCTAAGTTTAAATTTGTAAATTTAACAAGCGGAGCTGTGACATTAATCATCAAAGTATACATGCCATACCCAACAATTGCATAACTTGTCTTTTTTAATCCAATGATTAGTAAAGATATAATAATTAAAAAAATGGTAATGATGTTTAATACGAAGGTGGTTGAGATTCCAAATAGATTATGAATAATAATCGCAAGACCTCCCATGCCTCCATAGACAAGATTATTTGGAACAATAAAGGCATTATACATAAAAGCAACAATAAATGCACCTATCGCAAGAGCCATAATGCGCATCATTCTATTTTTCTTTCTTATATGTTCTAAGATATTATCATTTAATATTTTCATTTTCTCTATTCTCCTAAATTTATTTTACTATTATTAGACTTTTTAGTCAAAGTATAACTTACTTTTTTAGAGAGAAAATAGTACATCTTTTTTTAATAACTTTTTATAAATTTTTGAATGCTACTATAACTTGATTTTACAATGGTTTGTAGCTTTTCTTGTTTTGGAAGATTCTCACATATATTTTTATAATTTCTTATATTTTAACTTTCAAAAGTAGTAAATTGGTAGTAAATTTTTAGAAAAATTAGTTTGTATTATTAATTTTATAAGTTCAAATAAAAAATACTATGAGATTGCGTAGTATTTAAAAATATACATGAGCGAGACTAGTGGCGTAGCCACTAAAGTCTTCGCCATAATAAGGATAGTATTACCCTTATTATGTAGCATGAAGCATGTAGCAGAATATTTTATTTCTTAATTATCAAAGTTATTCTTATCTAAAATATAAGTATTAGTCATGACTTTAATTATTTCCCAATGATTTCATTAATTTATCTTTTTTTAACTTATAATATACAAATAAGACTATGTAACTGAATATTGCAATTATAAAAGTGACTTTTATTGCATTATTACTTTCTTTAAAGATTGTATATGATAACATTGGAAGTATCATAGTTACTATTCCCTCAATAAATCTTTCAAATGTCACATAAGAAGTTTGTAATTTATCCTTTGCTGTTTCATATATTGCAATATGATCATACATTTCATAAGAAGCATTCCCAAATCCTATGAGTATATATATTATAGGCAATGAATATAAAAGTTGTTCGTTATTAAATGATAATAATATTACAAACACAATAATAAATATTACACACATAGGTATTATAATTTTAGACCAATTTCTACTTTCAGATTTCTTTCCCCAATATTTACTAGAAAAAGCCTCTGATAAATTCACTAGTATATTTAAGACACTATAATATAAATAGTTAATATTTAAATATCTTAATAAAAATACATTTAAATACATTGTCCCAATACCATAAGCAAATCTATTCAAAGCACCTGTTATAAGAACGCTTCTAAATTTTTTGTCTTTTGCTGGTATAATTATATTATCTTTTATACTGATTTTTTCTTGAATTATTTCTGGCTTATAGGTCTTTACTCTAATTGCAATATCTATAAATGCAATGATAAATACTATCACGAATAATATAATAAAACCATATAATTCATATCCAGAAGCTGCAAATTTATCAAGAACAATTCCCATAATTAAACTAAATGATAATACAATTGTATTTTTTAGAAAGTTTCTTTTGACGGCAAATTTAGTTCTATCTTCTTTCTTTATTAAAGTCATTCTCCAATTAACAAAAGTTATATACCCCATTTCACCAGTAACTGCATAAATTGTTGCTAATATCAAGAATAATATAGTTCTAATGCCTATATCGTTTGATAAAAATGGTATAAATGCCATAGAAACAGAAGAAATTCTATATATTGAATAGTTAGTTAATACGATTTTTTTGGATTGTCCAATTTTAGAAAATAATGGTGCTGCCAAAACTTGAATTACATTAGTCATTGTATCTAAAACTGCATATATTCCCAAAACTAAATCAGACAAACCTAAATATATGGCAAATGCAGATATGAAAGAAGCACTAGCAATTCTGTTATTAGCAGTGTCTAATGTAGAAGAAATTAAATATTTTTTATATTCTTTTTTATACTCCATTTTTTACCTCCATAATTTTTACAAATTATATTAATTTTAACATTAACCTAATTATTTGAAAAAAAATAAAAATCAAGTTAATATGGTATAAGTGAAAATGTATCAGTATTATTTAATGTAACTGATAACATTTAGTTTCTTTAAAGTTTAGTATTATTAACTCCAAGAAGATTTCTTAACTAATAAAATTATACTACATATTCGATAATGAAAAAAGAATTATTAAAATATGTCGTCTATATAAAGTAGTAAATTGGTAGTAAATTAACTTTAAAATCTTACTTATATGCTTCAAAATAAAGGCTTTGTGTAAAAAAATACAATTTTTTTTCATAAAAACTATACCCTATTTTACTTGATTTTTACTATAATTTTATTATAATAGGATTAACTAATTTGAGGGGATGCAAAATGTCGAATGTTAGATTTAGCAAAGAGGAAAAACAAGAAGATTATAAGGAAATAGAAAACATGTTGAGAACTGGCTGGTCTTATACAAAAATGAGTGAACATTTAGGTCGATCACGTCAGTATTGTTGTAATATAAAAAAGAAATTAATTCAAATGGGTAAAATTACACAAAAAGAGATTGATGATGCAAAAAAGAAAGCACAAAGAGATGTAGATTTAATTCTTGATGAACGTACCTATCAAGCCTTATCAACGGGAAAAAGCAGGAGCTATCTTAATAAGGTTTATCATTATCAGTATGCGGATATAAATGCCTCGATCGAAAGAATACAAGATAGACTTGCCAATCTAAACGTTATTCCTTTAGAAGAGCAAGAGAAAATCGAAAAATTGAACATAATTAAAAAGCTAGTTAAAGATAAAAAAACAAAGACTGAAATTAGTAACATTACAGGAATTCCTATGACTACAATTGCTCGATATTTTGAAATATTAATCGAAAATAATGAAATACAAAGAAGTGAAATAATAAATGGCAAATTAGAATTACAAGAGGAGTTAAAAAGGAGAGATGAAATTATTCTCGCTTTAGTTGAGTTCAATATTCCTTATGACATTATTGGAGCAATATTTAATATAACTGTTTCTAGTATTGAACGGATAAAAAGAGATTTTGATGATAAATCGGAAGAGATTCGTTTACGTAATGAAAAGATATTAGCCTTAATCGAATTTAATGTCCCTTATAAAGTGATTTCCGCCATTTTCGACATAAGTATTAACGCGATCGCGGGTATAAAGCGCAAATATACAAAAACGTCTAAGAATGAAAGAAAAAGAAAGAAAAAAGATATAGAAATAAAAGAGATTGATGATAAATTAACGGAAGCGGAAGTACACATTATTAACTATCTTAAAGCAGGATATTCATATACCTATATTAGTAAGAAAACAAAACTTCTTCAAAAAGATTTGATGGAAAAAATTACATATTTAAAACTAAATCACTACATTTCTCAAAAGATTATCAATGAAGCACTTAACAATAGACGTTTATATTATAGGGAAACAACTAAGGAGTTATATAATCTTGGAATGGGGACATGCGAAATTTATCGAACGATAAATAAAGATGATATAGATGAAATTTCTGAGACAAGCATTTATAGAATTATTCAAGCTTTAAAATATGAAGGCTTAATTGATGACGAGTCAGTTAAACAAGTGGTCGATGCCAATCACGATAGTTATACAGCGATTGACGCTCGTATATTACCTCTTTTAAAAGATGGATTAACTGTTAAGGAAATAATCGCATCAGATGCATCAGGAATGTTAACTGAAAGTCGTGTTCGTCGAAGTAAAGCTCGTTTAATTGCTGATAAGCAAATAACAAAGGAAGAAATTTTTAAATATCAAAAGAAAAGATTAAAAAAATTAAGCAGACAAAAAAAATTTAAAGAAGATAAAGAGATTTGGAATTACATCACTCGTCATGGGCTTTCTAATCATCAGATTGCTAACAAGATTAATTCATCTATTGCATACGTAAAAAAACGAATTGTAGGCATTTGTCAACATAGAAATTTAAGTATTAATGAATTAGAAAACTTACGCAAATCTGCCCAAGAAGCTATCCAAAATAAACAAAACTTAGAATTGGAAAAAGGAAAAAAAGACTTTTTAGAAGAGAAAAAAAGATTTCTTAAGATGTATTGGGGGAAGGTCCCTAGTGAAGATGTATGTCATTCCTATTTTGAAAAATTTCAAAAACTATCTACGATGGGTTATGCCTTTGACAAACAAGAAATCGATATATTGTGCTATGTCGTTTTATATACTGACCCACTACACACACAAGACAATATTTCATTAGTGATTACGCATTATTTAAACATTGATGATTTTGAAAGAGCTGAAAAGACATTGTGTACCTTTATCTCTTTCGCTACTGATTATGAAACTGTATTGCACTTTAAACAAAAGACACTGAATATGATAAATGAACATAGAAAAGAAAAACATTTGCATTTAAAAACTAATTTTTAAATAGATAAACATTAAAAAACTCACAAGTAATTGTGAGCTTTTTTAGTATTATTCAATAACTTCAGATACTACACCAGAACCAACTGTTCTACCACCTTCACGGATTGAGAATTGAGTTCCTTGTTCAATAGCAACTGTTGAAATTAATTCAACTGTCATATCTACGTTATCACCTGGCATAACCATTTCTACACCTGCAGGTAATTCAACAACACCTGTAACATCAGTTGTACGGAAATAGAATTGAGGTCTGTAGTTTGTGAAGAATGGAGTATGACGTCCACCTTCTTCTTTTGTTAGAACGTAAACTGCAGCTTTGAATTTATGATGAGGAGTAACTGAACCTGGTTTAGCTAATACTTGTCCACGTTCAATATCTTCTCTAGCGATACCACGAAGTAATACACCTGCGTTATCTCCTGATTCAGCATAATCTAATGATTTTCTGAACATTTCAATACCAGTTACAACAGTTTTTCTAGTATCTCTTAATCCAACGATTTCAACTTCGTCATTAAGATTTAATCTACCACGTTCAACACGTCCAGTAGCAACTGTTCCACGTCCTGAGATAGTGAATACATCTTCAACACTCATTAAGAATGGTTTGTCTGTATCTCTTTCAGGAGTATCAATATAGCTATCAACAGCATCCATTAAGTCGTGGATAGATTTAACAGCATCAGCATCTCCTTCAAGTGCTTTAAGAGCTGAACCTTTGATTATAGGACATTCAGAATCAAATCCGTATTCTCCTAATAATTCTCTGATTTCCATTTCTACTAATTCAAGGATTTCCTTATCATCAACTTGGTCACATTTATTCATGTAAACAACGATTTTTGGAACACCAACTTGTCTAGATAGTAAGATATGTTCTCTTGTTTGTGGCATAGCACCATCAGCTGCAGATACAACTAAGATAGCACCATCCATTTGTGCAGCACCTGTGATCATGTTTTTAACATAGTCAGCATGTCCTGGACAATCTACGTGAGCATAATGTCTAGATTCAGTTTCATACTCAACGTGTGCAGTATTAATAGTAATACCACGTTCTCTTTCTTCTGGAGCTTTATCAATATCAGCATAAGCTAATGCTTCTTTTGAGAACTCTTTAGAAATAGCAGCCGTTAATGTTGTTTTACCATGGTCAACGTGTCCAATAGTACCAATATTAACATGTGGTTTACTACGATCAAATTTTTCTCTTGCCATAATTTTTCTTTCCTTTCTTTTCTTATAACAAATTTATTTTATCTAATTCTTGATATTAAATCAAGTAATTATTCATTAATTTACGCTGTTTTTCTTAATAATTTCTTCAGCGATTGATTTTGGAACTTCTTCATAGTGATCTTTTTCCATTTGGAAAGTTCCACGTCCTTGAGAATTACTTCTTAAATCGGTTGCATATCCAAACATTTCAGATAATGGTACCATAGCGATAATTCTTAAGGTATTTCCTATAGATTCTTGTCCAAGTGGTCTACCACGGCGAGAAGTTAAATCTCCCATGACATTTCCCATATATTCTTCTGGAACATCAACAACAACTTTCATGATTGGTTCTAGAAGAACGGTTTGACATTTGTTCTTAGCTTCTTTCAAAGCCATTGAAGCTGCAATCTTGAAGGCCATTTCTGATGAGTCTACATCATGGTATGATCCATCAAATAATGTTGCTTTGATATCAACCATTGGATATCCAGCAAGAATACCACCTTGCATTGCTTCTTGTAATCCTTTATCTGTTACCGGAATATACTCACGAGGAACAACTCCACCTACAATTCCATCAACAAATTCATATCCTTTACCTGGATTAGGTTCAAATTTAACCCAAACATGCCCATATTGTCCACGTCCACCAGATTGTTTAATATATTTACCTTCACAATCCGCAGCTTGTGTAATCGTTTCACGATATTGAACTTGTGGTCTACCTTTATTTACTTCAACACCAAATTCACGTTTCATACGATCCACAATGATATCTAAGTGTAACTCTCCCATACCAGATAATACAGTTTGTCCAGTTTCAGAATCCGTTTTAACTTTTAATGTTGGATCTTCTTCAACAAGTTTTTGAATAGCAATAGCCATCTTGTCTTGATCATTTTTACTCTTTGGTTCTACTGCAATATCGATAACTGGCTCTGGGAATTCCATACCTTTCATGATACAGAAGTTCTTTTCATCACACAATGTATCAGCAGTTGTTGTATTCTTAAGTCCAACAGCAGCAGCTATTTCTCCAGCATATACTTCTGTAATTTCTGTACGATTATTAGCATGCATTTGAAGGATACGTCCGATTCTTTCTTTTTCTCCCTTTGTAGAGTTTAGAACATAAGAACCACTAGTTAATTTACCTGAGTAAACACGGAAGAATGAAAGTCTTCCAACGAATGGATCTGTCATAATCTTAAATGCTAAGGCAGTAAACGGTTCAGAATCACTTGGATGACGCTTAACATCGTTTCCATTCTTATCTGTACATTCAATAGCTTCGATATCAGTTGGTGCTGGTAAGTAATCAATAACAGCATCAAGTAATGTACGAGTACCTTTATTTCCTAAGGCATCAGCACATAATACTGGGAAGAAGCCAACAGACAATGTAGCAGTACGAATCGCTTTCTTTAATGTATCTACTGTGATTTCTCCACCATCAAGGTAAGTCATCATTAATTCTTCATCAAAGTCAGCTACAGCTTCAATTAATTTAGATCTGTATTCTTCTGACTTAGCAGTCATATCTGCAGGAATTTCAATTTCCTCTAATTCTTGTTTATCAGTTCCATCATATTTGTATGCTTTCATTGTAACCAAGTCAACATAACCAATATAATCTTGTTCTGCACCGATTGGTAACATGATAGGCGCTGCATTCGCTCCTAATCTATCTTTGATTGTTCCTAAACTGAAATAGAAATCTGCTCCCATTTTTTCCATCTTGTTAGCACAAATCATTCTTGGAACTTTATATTCATTTGCTTGTCTCCAAACATTTTCTGTTTGAGGCTCTACTCCAGCTTGAGCATCGATTAGGGCAATTGCTCCATCAAGTACTCTTAAACTTCTTTGTACTTCGATTGTGAAGTCTACGTGTCCTGGAGTATCTATGATATTTAACCTATAACCATTCCAATGACATGTGGTAGCAGCAGAAGTAATTGTGATACCTCTTTCTTGCTCTTGTTCCATCCAGTCCATTTGTGAAGCACCATCGTGTGTTTCACCAATTTTGTGAGTTCTACCAGTTAAGTATAGAATTCTCTCTGTAGTTGTAGTTTTACCAGCATCAATATGAGCCATGATACCAATATTTCTAATTTTATCGATTGTAACGTCTCTAGCCATTTAAAAACCACCTACCATCTATAATGAGCAAATGCTTTATTTGCTTCTGCCATTCTGTGAGTATCCTCACGTTTTTTAACAGCTCCGCCTGTTCCATTTGCTGCATCTATAATTTCATTTGCTAATTTTTCAGCCATTGTTCTTCCATGACCATTTCTAGCATAATTTACTAACCAGCGCAATGCAAGTGCTTGGCTTCTCTCTTCGCTTACTTCGATTGGAACTTGAACATTCGCTCCACCTACACGACGAGATTTTACTTCTAACACTGGTTTAATATTTTCAAGCGCACGAGTGTATACGTCCATTGGATTTTCGTTCAATTTTTCACGAACGATATCAAATGCCCCATATAAAATCTTTTCTGCTGTTCCCTTTTTTCCATCTTTCATAATGGTGTTAATTAATTTCGTAACAACTTTTGATTTATATATAGGATCTGGTAAAACGTCACGCTTTTCAGCACGTCTTTTACGCATATTTTTCTTTCCTCCTTATATATTTTTAATTTTTAGGTTTCTTTGTACCATATTTACTTCTACCTTTTTTACGTTCATTAACACCTTGTGTATCTAATGCACCACGAATTACATGATAACGAACACCGATTAAGTCTTTAACACGTCCTCCACGAATAAGTACAACACTATGTTCTTGTAAGTTATGTCCTTCTCCTGGAATGTATGTATCGACTTCACGGCCATTTGATAGACGTACACGAGCATATTTACGCAAAGCTGAGTTAGGTTTCTTTGGTGTCTTTGTTCCTACACGAGTACAAACACCACGCATTTGTGGATGGTCAGTCTTCGTAGCTTTTCTTTCCATTGAGTTAAATCCAACATTTAATACTGGACTTTTTCCCTTACGAGTTTTCTTAGCTCTTTTCTTTCTTACTAATTGGTTTATAGTCGTCATAACATTTCCTTTCTATATACACACTTCCCGGTGTATCAAATTCCCCTTAAAACTAGGTTCCACCTAAGCAGAACCTAATTTCAAACGCGCTTATAATATATCAATCATTTCTTAAAAAGTCAATATATAAAACGCATTTTTACATCTGTTTACTACCTATTATATGTATTTACTCTTCTTCGTATTCCAAAGAAGTATACTGAGAGCATTTTATCTTCGATTCTATATTCATATTTTTGCCCTGTTTTTTCACAAAAACATAGCCCTCACAAGTATCACTTCCTACCTCCATTGACTTTAAAAGACCACTTTCTATCAATTCATTAGCGGATATTTTCATACTTTCTCCAGGATTAAGGTTAATTTCTCTCAATTTTAAAAAGGCATTCGCTGATTCATTCATATCAATTTCTAAAATTTCATACTCGCGAATCGAATCTTTAAATCGCACACCAATAAACAACAATCCTCCAACTAAAAGGACAACTAAGAACATCCAAGCCAACATCATTTTTTTCAAACAGATCACTTCCTATTATTACTTTTATTTTAACAAGGTTTACAAGCATTGTAAACAAAAGAAAGAGAATCAATTATCCATTCTCTTTAGCAATTAGTTTTCTTTTAAATAAAGTTGTTTTATTTTTTCCTTTAACTGTTTTTGGTGATTTATAGCATTTTCGATATCTTCTCTAAAAGAAATTCCAATCGTCTGACTCTTTATCAATTCACGACAATTCATAAGAATAAAGCATGCTTGACTTCTATCAACTTGTAGGGAATTAAGGCAACTTGCATAAAGAATCATCATCAATTGTTTGAAGCCATAATACTCATCTTGAATATGCAAAATCACGCGTTCAACTGAATCGACTGTAGCAATATATTCTCCCTCTTCTAATGTGAATTCTTCTTCAAAACTTTCTTGCAGAAAGGAAAAAACTTTAAGCATTAGATATGCTCCTATATTACAATCAGGAATTCTAAGTTGCATACTATATTGGCTTTCTTCTTCCTCTAAAGACATCCTTATTGCTATTTTTTCGTATTTGTCTTCATCTGTTATAAATTTTATATATATTTTTGATTGGTTATATGTCTCTTCTGACAAGAGATAATAACTTTCAAATATATCTTCAAACAGTTTAAACCAAGTATCACATATCTTTATTATTTCTTCTTTTGAAACTTCCATGAAGTTTTCTGTTGCCTTATTTATCTGTTCAATTGATTCTTGAGCATTAACTATCGGATTCATCGTAATTGTCATTCCCATTTTTTCATTTCGGACAACCATGGCTCCATCACTATTTTTGATGATACAATGCTCTCCTATATTCTCAAAAACAACAGCGGTCTTTCCATCAATCAGTTCTATTTTCATACTTTCTTGCCCCTTCGTCGCCCTATCCTAGCATTTTATTTGTTTTTTGTAAAGGTTTCCACAAAAAAACTCACCAATGTGAGTCTTTCGTATTAAGCTAATTCTACAGTAGCTCCTGCTTCTTCTAATTTAGCTTTAATTTCATTTGCTTCATCAGCAGAAACGTTTTCTTTAATGTTTCCACCATTATCAGCCAAAGCCTTCGCTTCTACTAATCCTAGACCAGTAATTTCACGAACCACTTTGATAACTGCAATCTTAGATGCTCCAGCATCTTTTAATACAACAGTTTTTGTGCTTGATTCTTCAGCTCCAGCTCCTGCAGCAGGTGCAGCTGCTACAGCAACAGCACTAGGGTCAACATTAAATTTTTCTTTCATTGCATCAACTAGATCTTTAACCTCTAAAATAGTCATTTCACTAATTGCGTCAATAATTTCATTTGTAGATAATTTTGCCATTATAATCTCCTCCTATTAATTTTCTTCACCTAATTTTTCGGCATATAAATTAAGTGCAATAGATAGATTTTTTACGTGTTCTATCAATCCACCAGCAAACATTGTAAGTAATCCTTCCATAGATGGAATTGATGCATATTCTTTAATTGTATCAAGTGTAACAACTTCGCCATTTATAATACCAGCAACAAGCTTAATATTATTGTGTTTTTTAGCAAACTCATCAATTGCCTTAATAGGCTCTAATAAAGTTTTACCAAAAACGATGGCATTTGGTCCTTCTAGATACTCTGCTAAATCAATGTTCAAGTCATCTAAGGCTCTTTTTACAAGAGTATTCTTATGGATTTTTACTTCACTGTCGACTTTTTTTAAGTCTCTACGTAATTCTTGCATGTCAGCAACTGAACTTTCAGCATATTGGAAAAGAATAACACTTTCAGAATTCTTTACCTTATCTGTAATTTCTGCTACGACTTCTTTTTTTGCATTAAGAATCTTCTCGCTTGCCATATATGTCCTCCTTATTTTATATAAAAAACTTTCCACAAAAGGAAAGTTCTATACTTTTAAAAAGAATATAACTCTCCCTCGGTAGGATAATTAAGACAATGTTGTCCCCTACTGTCTTCGGTACTCGTTTTTTATTTCAATTAATATAACACATGTTTTTATTACATGTCAACTGTTTCTTGGTCAACATGGATTCCAGGACCCATAGTTGTTGAAACAGAAATATTCTTAATATATTTTCCTTTTACTGTAGCGGGTTTTACTCTCACTAAAGTTGTAAGAACATATTGAATATTTTCTAATAAAGCTTTATCATCGAAAGATACTTTACCAACAGAGCAATGGATATTTCCATAAGCATCTGCACGATATTCGATCATTCCTTTTTTTACGTCTTCAACAGCACGCTCAGGCGTAGGTGTTACTGTTCCTGTCTTAGGATTTGGCATTAGTCCTTTTGGTCCTAAAATTTTACCAATTTTTCCTAAAGCAGGCATCATTTCTGGCGTTGCAATTAAACAATCGAAATCAAACCAATTTTCATTCGCGATTTTATCAATCATTTCTTGTTCACCAACATAATCTGCACCAGCGTTCTTTGCTGCTTCAGCTTGAGCTCCCTTTGCTAAAACTAAAATTCTTTTTGTTTTACCATTACCATTAGGTAATACAAGAGAACCTCTTAATTGTTGATCAGCTTTCTTCGTGTCGATATTAAGTTTTACTGCTAACTCAACAGAACTATCAAATTTAGTAATGCTTGTCTCTTTAGCTAACTTAATTGCTTCTACTAAAGAATAGTTTTTATTCTTTTCAACTTTTTTAGAAGCTTCCACATATTTCTTTCCTGACTTTCTCATTTCTATACCTCCAATCGTGGTTTATTAGCGGATATAATTTTACTTATTTTATTCTTCAGTTTCGTCAGCTGCTTTTTCAGTAATGACTTCAACTTCAGTTGCTTCTTCTTTAGCAGATTCTTCCATTGCTTCTAATTTAGCTTCACGTTTCTCTGCTTCTTTTTCAGCTTCTGCCGCTTGAGCTGCTTCTTCAGCTAACTCCGCATCATTCATTCCCTTAATTGCAACTCCCATATTTCTAGCAGTTCCTGCTACAATATCCATAGCAGCTTCAACATTATAGGCATTTAAATCTGGTAGCTTGATTTCAGCAATCGCTTTTACATCATCTTTTGATAAAGTTGCTACAATTTCGTGAGCACCTTTTTTAGATCCAGATTTAATCTTAGCATACTTCTTGATTAATTCTGCTGTTGGTGGAGTTTTAAGGATAAAATCAAAAGTTCTATCTTCATAAACTGAGATTTCTACTGGGACAATATCCCCCATTTTATCTCTTGTTGCGTCATTATATTTTGTACAGAACTCTTGTAAATTAATCCCTGCAGGTCCTAAAACTGTACCAACTGGTGGAGCTGGTGTTGCTTTTCCAGCAGGAATTTGTAATTTAATCTTCTTAACGACTTCTTTTGCCACGTAAAACACTCCTTTCGTATTTTCGCTTGTGGTTTTGGGCTAATCCGCGTTCCCTCCCACATACTAAAATAAACTTTAGCACTTAAGATACTAACACAAATACTTAAAAAAAACAACTCTTTTTAGTGTTTTCCATAATTTTATGTTCATAATTTACTATTTATGAACAATTTTCTAAATAATTTCACTCACTCACGAGTAATCAAGCTTTTTTATGTGTATATAAGAAGTAGGAACATATGTTTTTTGTAGTTGCCATTTCGTCAGGGGGTTTTGGATTTAATTCATTACAAGTTGACAAAATGGAGGTGGTTTGATGAAGAAAGATATTCTTATATCCTCTTTATTAACTATTATTTTTATGTTAATTGTGGTTATCCTACATTTAATGTAAAAAAACTACCTTGTTGGGTAGTCTAAAAAACTTAGGCACTCACAAAATGTGTGTTCCTACTTATATTTTATGTTATTTCACTTGTTTTTACAAGTCCTTTTTTTCTCATTTAGGAAATGAATTCATTTATTTAATAGAAACAAAAAAGGCAACACTTACTCCTAGTTGTCTTTTTCTTTTTGATCCTTTAATGTTAAAAGGTAATTTTCTAAAATATTAAATAATTCATCTACTGATTTAGAAGCACAAATTTCATTTTTTATTGCTGCATTTCCTGGAAGACCTTTTATATACCATAAGGCATGCATACGAATTTCTAAAAGAGCTACTTTTTCTCCCTTATCTTCTACAAGTAGACTAAAATGTCTTTTTAGCATTTCAATCTTTTCAACAGCGTTTTTAGGCACAGGAAGTTTTCCATCTTCTAAATAATCTATACACTCTTTAATTAACCAAGGATTTCCAAGCACTCCTCTTCCAATCATGACAGCATCACATCCCGTTTCCTCAAGCATCTTTTTAGCAAGAAAGCAGTCCGTTACATCCCCATTCCCTATAACAGGAATAGAAACTGCCTCTTTTACTTCTTTAATGATATCCCAATTCGCTTTTCCCGAATATCCTTGTGCCCTCGTTCTTCCGTGTACAGTAATTGCACTGGCACCTGCTCTTTCGACTTCTAACGCTACTTCTTTTGCATTAATACTATTAGCATCCCATCCACTTCTAATCTTAACGGTAACAGGAACAGAGACAGCATCCTTAACTGCTTTGACAATCTCGTATATCTTTTTGGGATTTTTAAGAAGAGAGGCTCCTGCTTGAGACTTAATCGCGATTTTAGGTACAGGACATCCCATATTAATATCAATGATATCTGGTTTCATCTCTTGTAGTATCGTTTTCGCAGCACTGACAAATGATTCAACATCACTTCCAAATATTTGTTGCGCAATAGGACGTTCACTTTCACTCATCTTAAGTAAATCCATTGTTTTTTTATTCCCATACATAATCGCTTTATCACTCACCATTTCAGCAAAAATAAGGCCTGCTCCCATTTCTTTAATGATTTTACGATATGAGGTATTGCTTATTCCTGCCATAGGGGCTAAAACAATACGATTTTTTATTTCAATATTTCCTATTTTAAAACCCATATTTTCACTCACCTGCTTCTACTTCAATATAGACACTTTCCCCATTTTTCAATTGATATTTCAAAGCTTCCTCTACATCAAGATGAAGTTCAAATTCAGCAGGATTGCTTATTTTAATATACGCATAACCCCTTTCATTACTTTTTGTAAAGAAAGCAATTTTTTCATCCTCTTTTAATTGATACTTCTCTGCAAGATCAGGCGTTATATGAATATGATTTTGAGCTTTTATAGTTCCTTCCATACATTCAACTTGTCGATTCTCACTCATGATTGTAAAAGATGGAGAATTAAATACATCGCCACTTTTTCTAACAGGAAGAGATTTATCCTCTCCTACTTCGATATTTGAAATCTCGAATTGATTATAAGAACAAAAAGGCCCTACTACACGTACATCCTGAATGACTTTACCAAATATGCTTACATTTACTGTTGTCGTTGTCGCGAATTTCCCTGGTTGACTTAAATCGTTTCTCTTCTCCATTTCTTTATTAGGAAATAAAGCATTCCAAAGTTCTTCTGTCAAATGGACATGCTTTTTACTAACACCAACTTTTACTTCTACTTTCATGATTTCACCTCGTTTATTTCATTTTAACATACTTATTCATATTTTAAAGTATCAATGATACTCATTTTTTTGATTTTACGAATCGGAATAAAGCTTCCCATCATACTAATTAAAATACTGAAAGAGAATACTAAAAGAAGTGTATGCTGGTCTAATTTAAAAATGGAATCCATTCCGATTAGTTGAAAAAGGAGGTGATTCAAAGGATACTTTAATCCACTTAGAATAATAAAGCTTACTAAAAAAGCAATACTTGAAACGATTCCATTTTCAAGATAGAAAATAAGCTTAATCGCGCTTTTAGAATATCCTAAAGATCGAAGTAATCCAATTTCATGCATTCTTTCAATCACCGCGATATAGGTAATAATTGCAATCATGAACATCGTCACAAAAAGAGAAACAAAACTAAAGATTAGTAAAACGATACGTATTCCATCTATTATCGTTGTTGTTACATTTTTTATCGTTTCAGAATAATCTGTAAAGAAAATATCAGGATAGTTTTTTAAATGTTTTAAAATGAATTGTTTACTTTCATAATCTTTAGGATATATATAAACTTCAATTGGTTTTTTGTTTATCTTTGTTTTCTGTTTTGTCATTAACCCCACGACATCTTGATAATAAGAATCCTCTTTTCCTTTAACAAGTCCTATGATTTTATAAGTTTTCTTTCCTATGTTGACCTTCCTATTTAAAAAATCATCATAAGAATAATTTCCTTTTTTTAGTCCTAGAAAATGGATATACTCCAAAGGAATCGTATTATCTTGATTTACTAAAAGTAAGAGTTCATCTTCTTTTGTTTCCTTACTTCCCTTCAACACTTCAACTTGTTCGTCAAAAAAGGAAGATGTACCAATCTGCTTTAAACAAACTTCATCATAAAAGAAAGTAAAGTCAATCGTATGGGTATATGTTTCTAAAGAGGCAAGTTCTTTTATAAAAGCATTCGTTAATTTATTTTCATGAAATCCCTCTTTTACTTCAATGCTATTTTCATGCACTTTCTTTGTTTTAAATATTTGTTTTATCTCTGTATTCAAATCTTGACTGTCTTTTGATATATAAAGAGGATATTCACTCAAGGAGTTTTTCTCTTCTAAAAGTATAGCCTCTTTAAATCCACTACTAATGCCTAAAACAAATAAAAGAGTTAAAAGGCCAATACTAAAAGCAACGATTGCTAAAACATTCCGTTTCCATTTGTAAACTAAATTATTTTTCACAATATTCACTATTTTAAAAAGAGAACACGTCTTCCTTTGTTCAGAAAAGGGATGATCAAACGAACACATTGGATTAGGATCCGTATCCTTTATGATACATCCATCTTCTAAAGTAATGATACGATCTCCAAATTTTTTAGCATGTTCTTTATTATGGGTTACAACAATGACAAGTTTATCTTGAGCAATAGAGTGCAATAACTTCATAAGTTCATTTCCTGTCTTTACATCTAATGCACCTGTTGGTTCATCACATAATAAAATCTTGCTATCACTTGTAATGGTTCTTGCAACAGCAACACGTTGACATTCTCCTCCTGATAATCGATTCACTTTTTTCTTTTTATATTTTGCTAGTCCTAAAGCTTCTAAAATTTCATTTAAAAAGCAAATGTTTCTAGATAGGCAAATGTTCTCTTCTACATTTAGGTAAGGAATCAAATTATAATTTTGAAAAACAAATCCTATATTCCGATGGTATTCATCTAATTCTTTTCCTTTTAAATCAGTTACATCTTGTGTATAAAAATACATTCTTCCTTTTGAAGGTTTTATAAATTGGGCAATGACATGAAGCAAACTTGATTTTCCAGAGCCTGATGGCCCTACAATCATCACAAGTCCTTTATCAGGTAAAATAAGTTCTATGTCATTTAAGATATTTCGGGTACTGCCTTTATACTGCAAACAAATGTGATCTAGTACAATCATAGTTTCCTTTCTATCTCTTTCTCAAGGAAGTATTATAAAGGAAACATAGAAAAAAATGAAGCGTTTTTTCTTCATTTTTCTTATATTGTTAATTATTCGGAGGAAACGTAGCTTTACATCCATTTTTTCAGCTTACTACGAATACGACTGATAAAATTATAAAGTTGTTTTGTATCAATTTGTAAAATAGATTCTATATCTCGATAAGTAAAACCATTGATTAACAAATCGAAAACATCTTTTTCACTTGGACTTAATACATCATGCGCTTGATTAATTAATCGCTTTCTTTCTTCTTCATTTTCCATTAACACTTGAGGATCCGTTTTGGAATCTCCTAGAAAATCAGTTAAAGTGTTTTCATCATTTGTAAGAGGTTCATCAAGAGAATACGTATCTTTAAATAATTTAGTCTTTTGCGAATCAAAATTTCTTACAATATTGCGAATTCTTCTTTCAACACATAAAGAGATAAAAGTAGATAAAGAAGTCTCCTTATTTTGATTATAACTAACAATAGCATGTGAAAACCCTACCATGGCTTCTTGACGCAATTCTTGACTATCAATGCCAATAGCTTTAGCAATATTTCGATATTTATACACAAGATAATCCACGATGCCAACATATTTTTTATATAGGATATCTCTAGCATCTTCGCTGTCTTCGCATACCATATTCACAAGTTCATTGTCAGGATAATCAGGCATCTTCATCACCTATTCCATAGATTAATATAGCACTTGCTACAGAGGCATTTAAACTATTAACCTTCCCTTTCATAGGGATAGAAATGATTTCATCACAATCTTTTTTAACAAGTCTTGATAAACCATTCCCCTCACTTCCAATGACTAATACACGTTTTTTAGCATAATTTACTTGTTGATAATTTACACCATCAGCCTCTGCTCCATAAATAAAATAGCCTTGATCCTTTAGTTTTTCAATCGTATTGTGCAAATTTGTTACTAAAATAATATGTACATGATTAAGAGCTCCAGCACTTGTCTTCATAACGGTATCATTTACTAGTACTCCTCGATCTTTAGGAATAATAATCTCCTTTATTCCTCTCGCTTCGCAGGTTCTAATAATGGCACCGAAGTTATGAGGATCTTCTAAATGATCTAAAACAACTATAAAATCTCCACGTATATCCTCTATTGACGCATATTCATAATCATCCATTTCGATAATAACCCCTTGATTATGAGGCATCATCGCATCCATCGTTTTTTGATCCATTATCATATATTTTAACTTTTCATTCTTTATTTTATTCATTAATTCTTGGTCACTAAAGTGACTAGATAAAAGCACTTTACGTACCTTTTTGGGATTTACTTCTCTTAATATATTTTTTCCACAAACTCTCATAATTCACCTGTTATGTAATGTAATATTTCATTACATCTTTCTCTGTTATTTTGATAAAGTACCCCTATTAAACATTCTAAACCTGTTGCTTTTTTATACGTAATAATATCAGTTGATTTATTTCGATGACTTGATGCATTTCGTCCTCGATTTACAATTTCTATTTCTTCTTCTGTTAAGATATTTCTTTCAATCAAAGTCTCTAATATTCTTCTTTGACTCTTAGCAGTGACATAGAAAAGACTTTTTTTAGATAATTCATTTACTTTTGCAATACCCGAGTTGATTAAAAAAGATCGAATATGCAATTCATATACAGCATCTCCTAAATAAGCACTTACTAAGTTATTCATTTTCTCACCGCCTAAAGAGTACCATAAAAAAAGAGACTTGACAAGTCTATCTCCCTTCCTTTATTTTAATTCAAGTATAATAGGTGCATGATCACTTCCCATTATTTCTGTTCTTATATCACTTTCCAAAACTCTTTCAATAAGAGAAGAGGATACAACAAAGTAATCAAGACGCCACCCAGAGTTTTTCTCTCGGGCATGAAATAAATAACTCCACCAAGAATATTTTACTTCATTTGGATGTAAATAGCGGAATGTATCGATAAAGCCATTTTCTAAAAGTTCTGTAAATTTATTTCTTTCTTCTATCGTAAATCCTGCACTTCTTTTATTTGAAGCAGCATTTTTTATATCTATTTCTTGATGAGCTACATTTAAATCTCCACAGAGAATAACAGGTTTATTCTTTTCCAATTCTTTTAAATAGTTTAACATGTCTTTTTCCCAGCACATGCGATAATCAAGTCTTACTAATTCTCTTTTGCTATTTGGTACATAGGCATTGACTAGATAAAATTCCTCGTACTCTAAGGTAATTAAACGTCCTTCGTGATCATGTTCTGAAATCCCCATATCATAAGTTACTTGAATCGGTTTTACTCTTGAAAAAACCAATGTACCTGCATAGCCTTTTTTCTCTGCTGGGTTTAAATACATTTGATAACCTTGAGGAATATATGGAATCTCATCTTCTTCACATTTTACTTCTTGTAAACACAAAATATCACATTGTAACAATTTAAAAGATTCTTCAAATCCTTTCTTACAGATAGAACGATATCCTGCAACATTCCATGAAGATAATCTCATCTTTAACACATCCTTTTCTCTATTTAAGTATAACAAAAAAAGAGTGCTTATTTGCAATTTTTTCTAAAATCTGTATAATATGTAACGCAAAGGGGTGTTTTTATGACCGATATTTATGAAGAATATAAAAAGCTAGTTAAAAGTATACCATTGTTAGAACCAAGTCAACAATATGAGTTGGCTTGCAAGATGATAGCAGGAGATAAAGAAGAAGCAGAAGAAGCAAAGGATAAACTTCTTTATCATAATTTACGACTTGCATGGAAAATGGCCGTTGATGTTTTTTCAAAAGTACAAAGACATCAACGAATGGATCTAGTGAATGCAGCTAACTTAGGACTTACAAATGCAATCAACAGTTATAATCCTGAAAAAGGCGCATTTACAACTTATGCCTATCCATCAATAAAACAAGAATTAGAAGAACAATTAAAACTTATCCACACGACACTTTATATGCCTATAGATAAATGGAAAAAGTTTAACGTATATAATGGGATTAAAGAGAATCGCGAAAATCTACGTTTGCCTGAATTAAATGATCAAGAAATGATGAAAGAAATATGTGTTTCAAAAGAAATACTTGATACTTTTAAAGGAGATCGTCTTTCTCGTGGTCTAAGTTTCGATGAAGTATTAGAAGGAAATGATGATTCTCTTGAAAATATCATTGCCAATGATACAGATATTTGTCATGATATCATCTCTTCTTATCACGTTAGAAATATTTTACATACGATTAAAAAGATTGTAGAGCCACACTACTATTATTGCTTTTACCATCACTTCTTATTAGAAAAGCGATATGAGGTAATTGCGCAAGAATTTAATGGTATTGAAAGACAGGCAATAGAGCAAAAAGCAAATCGCACGAGAAAAAGAATACAAGAGTATATTAAAAACAATGGAATAAAAGACTGTTCACCCTCTCTTTCTGTTGTACCACCAAATCCTAGAAATATTACACTTTACCTTTATTTAAAAAATCTCAATTTAAATGGGGATGATGTAAAAATGTTAAGAGAATATTTGATTCCTACTTATGATTGTAGTCCAAAAGAATATGCGAATTACTTTAATCTTCCTTTTTCTTTATACCAAAGCAAGCTTGCTTATTTTAAAGAGCTTTGTTCTACACTTTCTAAGGATCCTCTTTATCAAGCATTCCACAATCAATTAATTGATGAATATAAAACAGAAATTATAGGTATTAACGTAGATTATGACTTTGATATTGATTTGATGAATCAGTTGCTAGAACAATATGCTCCACTAAATATAACGACATTAACAGAAAAATATAAAGTTCGTGATGATCAAAAAAGAATTCTTAAAGTGGTCCTTGCCGAAGCTTTTTTACCTCTTACCTTGCATTCAACTTTAGAAGAAAGAAATGGTATAAAATGGAAAAAATTAAATCAAGCATGTAATATTCTACTTCTTGATTTAAAGCCTATTCAAAAAAATAAGAAAGAGAAGAAATTAAAATGAAAGATATCTATGCAAACTATTTAAGAGAAATAAAAAGGTTTCCTCCTTTAAAACCAAAAGAATCAGCTCTTTTATTTGAAAAAGCACAAAACGGAGATAAAGAAGCTTATAAAAAGCTGATTAAACACAATCTTCATCTTGTTGAACATTGTGCATCTCCTTATTTCAAGAATCGAAATAGTCAAGATAAAATGGATATTACTTTTGCAGGTATTGAAGGTTTGATGAAAGCTATTATGCATTTTGATCCAGAAAAAGGCGCATTTTCGACACTCGCAGCTTTGTTGATTCATAGAAAAATTAGAAAAGAATTAGAAATCCTTGATTATGATTTTTCTTTTCCCGTTAACATCTTTGATAAATTACTCTCTTTTGAGGGAATAAAGAGAAAGAAGACAGAGTCTCTATTAACAGACGAAGAACTAAAAAAAGAACTCAAAGTGAAGGATTCTGTGTTCAATCATTTGTGTTACTATAATCATCTTCAAGTATTATCTTATGAATTTGCAAAGAAAAACAAAAAAACAAAGAGAATTCCTGATAATGAAGATTTTACGGAAAAAGTCATTGATTCTGAAACTATTCTTCCTCTTCTTTATACTTTAAAGAAAACGCTTTTGCCATTTGAATATTATATCCTTTTTTCAAGAATTATAGAGCAAAAGACAATGAGAGAGATTGCCAATGAATTTCACATAAGTCATACATATATTTCAAATATAGAGTCAGATACAATAATACATGTAAGGAATCTTGTAGCATCAGACTTTTTGGGAAAAAAATGCGAGGTTCCTAAAACTATTTCTTGGGATCTTCTAAAACCCACTCAGCCAATACAATTAATCCTTTATCTTTATTTAAAAAATCAATACAAAGATCCAATTGAATTGGAAATTTTAAAGCACTATCTCTTAACAACAGATACTTCTATTTGTGAAGAAGAAAAAGATATTTTACCAAGAATAATCAAACATATAGAGCAAACATTGGAGCAAGAAGAATTTCTTCTTTTTAAAAATACCGTATTAAATGAATATGGTGCACAGCTTTTCTCGATTGATGCTGAACAAGATTTTGAAATGGAAAAGTTAAATGATTTTTTTGTAAAATTAAATGGGGAACACTATAAAAAGTTTATCAATATACATCATGATTTTTTAAGCGAGCTGACCCCGAATGAAAAGACCAAAATAAGAGAATACTTTAAACATAGGCTGAATGAAAACTTATCACTTAATTCTTCAATAGAAGAAAGAGAATATTACACCTGGCCTCAACTACATGTTATTTATCATTTGCTACATGCACTATATTCAAGCAAGATAGAAAAACAATTAAAAAAAGAGATATTGAATTAAATTAATTCAAAAATCTCTTTATTTTTTTGCAAACGTTTATCTTGAGGATTATACTCTAAAGCTTTATTGACATGATAAATAGCTAAATCACGTAGCCCTAAATAATAGTAGCTAATAGACAATAAATCATCAATAGTTTCATTCCAACAAAATGGTTCGTTAATATAAATCATTTCGTTTTTTAGAATTTGCTTTGCCTTAAGACAATTGATAATCACTTCAAAATAATTGTGATTAGAAAATTCTAGTAGTGCTAATTCTACGTATCCTTCTCTTTGATGTGGACTTTCTTCTATCGCTTTATTTAGCCAATATTTAGCTTCATCAGAACGACCTAAGTTTAAATAGCATCTTGAAATAAAGCGCATAGAGGCAGAACGTTCTTCTTTCCAAGTGGACGTTTCGAGTTTTAGATGTTTTAGTAATGTATCAATTGATTTATTCCATTCTTGATAGTACATATATTCCCGACCAAGGTAATGAAGATTTCGGTCATTGTTTGGATTTTCTTTAACAGATAATTCGAGTAATGGTAAATATGATGCACGTGATTTTGTTTTGTCTGGATAATGGTTTAGAACAATTTCTTCATTTACTTCTACTTTTTCATTCTCTAAAGAGCACTCCAGTACTTCATGAACGGGATAGATCCATCTATAATGTTTACGGTCATGAATTTTTTCATATAGAAAAGTGACGACTGGCTTTCCCTGGTCATCTATCGACCAATTGTATTTATAACGCAATCGATTAGATTGATTCCAACACTTTTCTATCTTTTCACGCCATCCACTTTCTAAGATTTCATCTAAGTCTGTACAGATACAGACATCTGTATCCATAGGAACTAAATCTAAACTAGCATTACGAGCGACATCAAATCTCCAAGGTTTGATTTCTTTCACGAAAACGTGAACACCTAATGCTTTTAATTTAGATACAGTATCATCGGTTGATCCTGTATCTAATACATAAATTTCATCAGCTTCAGACATCGATTGAACCCATCGTTCTACAAAAGCACTTTCATTTTTAGAAATAGCATAAACTACTACTTTTAGTTTATTCATTTTCATTGTTACAGCAACGACATCTTCCAGATGCACCTGTTGCTCCTGTTGCACCTACTGGTCCTGTTGGTCCAATAATACCTTGGATTCCTTGTGGTCCAATTTCTCCATCTACTCCATCATATCCACGAGGAATGACAAAGTCTAAAATATGGTTAGGACTTCCTGTAGTATCGGTTACAGTTGCATTGGTTCCTGCAGCTCCAGTTGTTGTATTTCTTACTGTGATTGTATCACTTGCACCTGTTGCTCCTGTTGCACCCGTGGCTCCTGTTGATCCTGTTGCTCCTGTTGGTCCTGTTGGCCCTTGAGGTAATACTAGATTTAGAACAAAATTAGGTGATGTTCCTGTGATAGTAGCTGCAGCATTTACTCCTGTTGTTACTGTTCCAATGGTTAAATTTGGTGCACTTCCTGTTGCTCCAGTAGCTCCTGTTGCTCCAGTAGCTCCTGTTGCTCCTGTTGCTCCCGTTGGTCCAGCTGGTCCTATTTCTCCAGCTTCACCTTGTGGTCCTGTTGGTCCTTGAATACCTTGGATTCCTTGTAATCCAGTGGCTCCTGTTGCTCCTGTTGCTCCAGTGGCTCCTGTTGGCCCTTGGACTCCTTGTGGTCCTGCTTCTCCTGTGGCTCCCGTTGCGCCTGTTGCACCCGTTGCTCCTGTTGCTCCGATTTCTCCTGTTGCTCCAATTGGTCCAACTGGTCCTGTTGGCCCTTGAATACCTTGAATTCCTTGTGGCCCTGTTGCACCCATTACTCCTGGAACTCCTTGAAGTCCTTGAATTCCTTGTGGTCCTGTTGCTCCGATTGATCCTGTAGCGCCTGTTGCACCCGTAGCACCTCTTGCTCCTGTTGGTCCTGTCGGCCCTTGTTTTGGATTGCAACATGAATTACATCTTCCACATTGACAATTATTCATTTTTTCACTTTCCTTTCTAGTATAATCTATGAATATTAACAGAAAAAGTATCAACGTTTGTCTTAAAAGAAGTAACATTTACAGATTTTCTCAAAAAAAAACACATCATATCATTTGATGTATTTGGTTTTCTTCTCTTTTCTTTAATAGTGCTAACTTTTCATCTAAAATAGAATCATACTTCTCATAAGTCTCCAATAACATTTCTGGATCAATAGATGAAATAACTCCGTCGATAAAATATTCTGAAGCGATCTCTGTTATGCGCTTCATCTCTTCGTATTCTTCTTGTGGCAAGTCTATCTCTGAAGCGGATAAGTTTGCTGTTAATAAATTAATTTTTTCTTGTACTGTCATATTCTTATCTCCTTATCATTATCTTATCAAATAACAAAATGTTATTCAATGAAATTTAATCGTTTTATTTAAAATTTTATATCGCTTACATTTGCATTGTCATTATATAAATCTTCAAATCTTCCTTTACGACTATTAAACATAAGGATAGAAAGTCCGACTAATGCCATGATAACCGATACAATCTGGGCTATCTTAAATCCTCCTAATAGTAGTGCATCTGTTCTACTAAACTCGATAAAGAATCTTAAAACGCCATAAATCAGAAGATAAGCTGCCGTTAAAGTTCCGACTTTTAAATATTTAAGTCTTCTAATAATTAAAAGAATTATAAAAGCTCCAAAACAAACAAGAGATTCAAAATAGAAAGTTGGCATATAGACAATATTGTCAATAACCATTCCTTTAATAACAAAATCAGGAACAAAAAGACTCTTTAAAGCTTCTACTGTCGTTGCTGCTCCATGAGCTTCCCCATTAAAGAAATTCCCCCATCTTCCAATCGCTTGAGCTAATAACAAAGGTACTACAATAAAATCAAGAATTCTAATGGTACGCATATGATATTTTTTGGTGTATAAAAGTACAGTAATTAAACCTGCAATCAAACCACCATGAATGGCAAGTCCTCCTTCCCATATTTTTAAAATACTAATTGGATTGATTGCATATTCACTCCAATTAAATAAAACATAATAAAGTCGTGCCCCTATAATACCAAAGATTAAGGTCCAAAACATAAGATTAAAAGTAAAATCTTTTTTTACGCCAAAACGTCCTGCCTCTTTCTTTATAAAGAAATAAGATAAAAAAACAGCTATTAGTATTAATACAGAATACCATCGAATTTCAAAGTTTCCATACGTAAATAATACGGGATTCATTATATCACTCTCCTAGCATACATTATAAAGTATTCCCCATCGAATTTCAATTATCACAGGATATTTTTCTACTAAAAGTATCTTTCATCTAATAAAAATAGTATCAACCATATAAAGCCGATACTACTAAACAATCTTTCAATCTTTTAATAAATATCATATTTCTTTGATTTACCTTCAAGCGCTTTCATTTGACGAATGAAATGTTCTCTTAATAGAGGATCCATACTTTCCATTTGCAAAACGTTTTGAGGAAACTCCAAATTTTCTTGTCGAATAAACTCAAAGTATTGCATGAAATCTCGAACGATTTCTATGGGCATTATTTCAACTCCGAAAACGGATATACAATTTAGAATTTGATCATAATATTCACATAAGTCCTTTTTAGGAAACTCAATCACATTTGCTGTTTCCTCTCTTATTTTCATTGTACCTTTTCTTATTTTTTCTAAATAATCTTCTTTGCTTTCTTCGGGGAATTTGAGATTAAGCTTTACGCTTTCACCTCTTTTTACTCTATTTACAATGTCCATTAAATGATCTATAAAATAAGGATATTCATAATGTGTATAGGAAACAATTCGTTTTCCTGGACAATAAATATCTACATCGTCCTTATCATAATAAGGTCGTGTTAAAACATGTTCACTTACATCTCTATAATGAGAATCCTTATCATAATTTCTGAAACAATACGTAGTCTCTAAAGCATTTTCTACGCGTATTATCCTACTACAATTTAGTACCATTTGCTCGATAATTTCTTCTAATCCAGCGATATTTATATGTATGAATAATTTGGCAATCTTATCCTCCATTTGAAAATAAAATAAACTGTTCTGTCTTGGTTGTTCCATACCTTACCCTCCATTACAATAAGTATAACAAAAATAAAAAGCATAGACAACCGCTATACTTATTTATTTAAAACACGTTTTAAGAATTCTCCCGTATAAGACTCTTTTGTTTTAACAATAGCTTCTGGAGTCCCTGTTGCAACAATCGTTCCTCCTCCATCTCCACCATCTGGCCCTAAATCGATAATATAATCAGCCACTTTTATCACATCTAAATTATGTTCAATGACAACTACAGTATCTCCATTGTCAACAATTCTCTTAAGAATATGTAATAATTTTTTGATATCTTCAGCATGAAGACCTGTTGTCGGTTCATCTAAGATAAAGACTGATTTCCCTGTAGGTTTTTTTTGTAATTCTTTAGCAAGTTTTACACGACCTGCTTCTCCTCCAGAAAGAGTAGGAGCAGATTGTCCTAATTTAGCATAAGAAAGACCAACATCCATTAAGATTTGCAATTTGTTTTTTACTTTAGGTACACTGGCAAAGAAATCAATCGCTTCCTCTACTCGCATATCTAAAACTTCCGCAATATTTTTTCCTTTAAATTTAATATCTAGCGTCTCCGAGTTAAAACGTGTTCCGTGACAAACATCACAAGGCACATAGACATCTGGTAAAAAATGCATCTCTATTTTTTTAACTCCATCTCCCCAACAAGCTTCGCATCTTCCGCCTTTGACGTTAAAAGAAAATCTTCCCTTATCATATCCGCGAATTTTAGATTCTTTCATCTCGGCAAAAACAGAACGAATGTCATCAAATACTCCTGTATATGTTGCTGGATTACTTCTAGGTGTTCTTCCAATTGGGTCTTGCGTAATTTGAATCACTTTATCGACTAATTCTAATCCTTCTATACTCTTATGTTTTCCAATTGTCACTTTTGAATGATAGACACTTTTCTGTAAGGCTTTACATAAAATTTCATTTACTAAAGAGGATTTTCCCGAACCTGATACACCCGTAACACAGGTAAATGTTCCCAAAGGAAATTTAACATTGATATTTTTTAAATTATTCTCTTTAGCACCTTTAATTTTGATAAAATTACCATTTCCTTTACGACGCTTTTTAGGAACTTCAATACATTCTTTTCCTGCTAAATATCTTCCTGTTATTGACTGTTCATTTTTCATCACTTCTTTTGGTGTTCCTGCAGCAACAACATATCCTCCAGCTGCTCCTGCAACAGGACCAATATCTACTAAATAATCTGCTTCTCTCATGGTATCTTCATCATGTTCTACAACAATAAGTGTATTTCCTAAATCACGCATATTCTTCAAGCTGGCAATTAAACGGTCATTGTCTTTTTGATGAAGTCCAATACTTGGTTCATCAAGTACATATAAAACGCCACTTAACTGAGAACCAATTTGGGTAGCTAAACGAATACGCTGAGCTTCTCCTCCTGATAAAGTTGATGCTGGACGTGAAAGAGTTAAATAATTGAGTCCCACATTATCTAAAAAGTTTAAGCGCGATTTAATCTCTTTAACAATTAAATTGCTTATCTCCATCTGTGTTTTATTTAGTTTTAATTGTTCAAAAAATAAAATTAACTCTTTGATGGACAAATTCGTCACTTCGTAGATATTCTTTTTTCCAACCATTACAGTTAAAACTGCTTCTTGTAGTCTTGAGCCTTTACAAATCGGACACGTAGTTTCTTCCATATAACCATCAATCCAATCACGTATCCAAGCACTATTGGTTTCAATATATCTTCTCTCTAGATTGACTACAACTCCTTCATAGCTTTCTGTCGTATATCGTTTATTTCCATTTTTAGAAGTATATTCAAAATTAAATTCTTGATTGGTTCCAAAAAGAATAATATCTAGTTGGTCTTTTTTCAAATCTTTAATGGGTTTTGTTAAATCAATTTTTAAAGACTTTGCAATCGTAAATAAACGTTTGGTTTCTATATTATCATCAATAGTCATAGTCTTAATAGCACCATCTAAAATTGATAAAGATTTATCAGGAATCAATAAATCTAGGGATATATGTTTTGTAATTCCAAGTCCCTTACACATTGTACAAGCTCCATAAGGGGCATTAAACGAAAATATTCTTGGTTCTAATTCAGGAAGAGAAAAATCACAATCTGGACAAGCATATTTTTCACTCATGAGAATTTCTTTTTCACCAATAATATTGATCAATACTTTTCCATCTGCCATTTTTGTTGCTGTTTCTATCGCTTCAAAAAGACGACTCCTCTCTGTATCAGATAAAACAATACGGTCTACAACAACTTCAATGTTGTCTTTTTTATTCTTTTCTAGTATAATTTCTCCGTTTAAATCTTGCACTGTACCGTTTACTCTTACACGCGTAAAACCGTCTTTTCGCAATTGATCAAATAAATCCTTATGTGTTCCTTTTTCTCCATGAACAACAGGTGATAAAACCTCTAGTTTCGTTCCCTCATCATATTCCATAATACGATTTGTCATTTCTTCAATACTTTGACTATTAATAGGAATATGATGATTAGGACAATAAGGTGTTCCAATACGAGCAAACAAGAGTCGCAGATAATCATAGATTTCTGTTACCGTTCCTACGGTACTACGTGGATTATTATTTGTCGTCTTTTGATCAATTGAAATACTGGGACTTAACCCTTCAATTGAATCGACATCTGGTTTCTCAGAACCTCCTAAGAATTGTCTCGCATAAGCCGATAGACTCTCCACATATCTTCGTTGTCCCTCTGCATAGATGGTATCAAAAGCTAAACTACTTTTCCCTGATCCTGATACACCTGTTATAACAACAAGCTGATTTTTAGGAATCTCAATATTAATATTTTTTAAATTATTTTCTCTTGCACCTTTTACGATAATTTTATCCATAATCATCACCCAAATTCCATTCTATTTTACCACAATTTGCAAATTTTAAAAGGGATTTTTATTTTCCTAAAAAAGAAGAGGAATTATTGGACAATTTTAATACTCTTTCTTGAGATAAATTCTCTTTGAAATGAAATAGGAAGAGATTAAAACAATGATGGAAAGAATAAAAGTGATGGCATACCAACTATTTTCTAGAGGAGCTAAGACATTTAGAAGTGAAGAAAATTGAAAAATTTCTGATGCTAATGATCCTAGTAAGGCAACACTAAATACTCCTACAAATAATATAATACGTCCTTTTTCTACTCCAAACTTATAGATACAAGGAAACCATATTGCAAGAACAAAAACAATGGCTAAAATGCTCCCTGCGATTTCTGAAAAAATATATTCTATATTAAATGTAGTTTCTGTAATAACCGTATTCAAAAAGAAAATAATAAGACCTATGAGAATAGAAATGAAAATGAGTATAATCGCCGAAATATACTTACTCTTTACAATTGTTTTTCTTTCAACAGGTAAGGTTATTGCATAAGCATTCCAATGATTAAAATCATCCCAACTAAATGTTGATATAAACATCATAATTGCTATAAAGGGTAAGATAAAAGATACCTGGAATGTAGTTCCTCGGATAGAAAATAAAGTAAATACAATCGTTATAATTAGAAAATATGTTAAGTTTCCCTTTAATAATAGAAAATCCTTTTTAATTAAACCTTTCATTATTCCTCCCCCTTTATCATGAGTATCATTAAATCTTCTAACGTAATTTTGTCGACTACAAAGTCTTTGTATTTGTTGCACATTTTCTCTTTATCATCCACTAATATTTCATAGTTATATTTATGTTTTATATGGCGAAGCATATCTTTTTTATCTATTTTATCGAAAGAGGATATATCACATTTTAATATGCCATAACGATCTAATATTTCATCTCTTGTTTGATTCATTAGAAGTTTTCCTTTATCTATAAAGACGATATTGTCTGCAATATGTTCTAAATCGCTTGTAATGTGAGTAGAGAAGAGAATCGTATGTTCCTCATCACATACAAAACTTTGAAAAATATCTAATACTTCATTTCTAACAACAGGATCTAAACCACTTGTTGGTTCATCTAATATTAATAATTTGGGTTTATGAGATAAAGACGTGGCAATCTCAGTCTTTTTTCTCATTCCTTTTGACATGGTCTTCAACTTTTGAGTATCATTAATTCCAAATTTTTTCAAATATTCATAAAATAAATTCGTATCCCAATTTTTATAAACATCTTTCATAATAGAATTGATATCTTTTGGGGTAAGAATTTCTGGAAAAAACATATTATCAAGGACAACACCAATATCTTGCTTTACATCTAAGTCCTCTTCTTCCATTTTACTAGAAAATCGTTTTATGGTTCCTTGACTTGTATGAATAATATTTAAAATGGATTTAATTAAGGTCGTTTTCCCTGCTCCATTTTCACCAATTAATCCAACAATCACTCCTGCAGGTATATCTAATGACAAATTATCTAATTTAAAATGAGCGTATTCTTTTGTCACATTTTTAATCTCTATTGCATTTTTCATAATTATTCCTCCCATAATAATTCTATTAAATCTTCGATTTCTTTTTTTGTTATATCAAATTTAATGGCCAAATCGATTGCTTTACTCATATATTCTTCAATGTCTTTTTTTGCTCGTTCTATTGCCAAACCTGTATTTTTGGGTGCTACAAAAGTTCCTTTTCCCCCAATGGACTTGACATATCCTTCTCTCTCCAATTGATCATAAGCCTTTTTTATTGTCATTAAGCTTATTTTTATATCTTTTGCTAATGTTCTTATTGAAGGTAATATATCATCTTCTTTTAATTCTTCATTCATAATTTGTTCTATAATTTGATTTTTTATTTGTTCATATATTGGAACAGAACTACTATTACTAATGATCATTTTCATGAAGAACACCTCTCTTGTATAACAATATATAACACTATATAACTTTTGTCAATATCCTTGAATTATCTCGTCTCGTTCGTGACAATTATTTTTCCATAAAAAAATATTAACATTCATTGTTAATACTTTTTCCGCTAATTATTGACTTTTTTTATATGCTTTTATATTCTTTTTTTCTTTTCTATCCATGTTCTTTAGCTGATTATATAAAGCTATCTTAAAGATTAAGTGTCTTTTTATTGGCTGTTTCGTCTTTTTTAAAACTTTAGCGTAAAGATTTTCTATACTATCATTTGGAACAACTGATACTTCTCTTGGTTCAAATAAACAATTATACTCCTTTATATCCATGACTAACCTACTACATAAATCGATGACTTTTAAATCATCTGGATTAAAAGTATAAGAATGATAATAGTAATCAAGAAAATAATGAGAACAAAGAGAGGTAATCGATTTGTACATTGGAAATATCTCAGATAATTTCTCAGTATGAACATGGCAGTAATTTTTTAAAGACTCTTTACTTATATATTGAAGAACATCCGAATGATCTTTAAAATAACTTGTTGCAAGAAAAAATGAAAAAGTTCCATACATTTCACTTACTATTGTAAATTTATCAATGCCATTAAAATAAATATCATCAATAACTGGAGATACTAGTAATTCAAGGATAGTCTCTTTGTTGTGATTGGGACATTTTAAATTAGAAAGCACACGGATGGCATCTATGATTTCATGTTTCATATTATAATGGTATTTTTTTAGTAGTAATAAAAATTCATCCACATCAGATGAGGTATATAGACTATTTTTTAAACCTAGAAATTCACTAATCTGTTGAGTTAATTTTAGTTCTTGCTGTTGAGGGGAATTAGAATGGATAAAGTTAAATTTACAATTTACTAAATCTTCGACCTCTTTAATAATTGCTGCAGCAACTGCATTGTTATCAATGCATGACTGAATATGGTAAAACGCTACTAAGTCTTCTGTTGTAATTCTTCTCATACTTATTCCCTCTTTAACTGGCAAGTATTATACCATAGTGCCTTTAAAAATCAAGAAAGTTTTATGAATAGCTATAGTCTAAGGAATTATTTTAATCTTTTTATTTCTTTTAGCCATGACTTAATTTCTGTTGGAGCTTGCACCATATCATTTCTTGATATGGTGAAGGCATTGCTTTCCACTTTTGCACCACTTAATTTATTTTTAATTGTGCTTACAGTTCCTGCGAGTCCACTTCCTCCATGTGTTGAAAATGGAATAACTGTCTTACCGCTAAAATCATATAATTCAAAGAATGTATATAATATTTGTGGCATATCGCTCCACCAAATTGGATAACCTACATAAATAATATCGAAAGTCTCAAAATTACTAATTTTATTTTTTATTTCGGGTCTAACATTTTTATTTTGTTCTTCTTTAGCTAAATCTACTAAATCACTATGATTTGTAGTATATGGTGTTTTAGGCTCAATTCTATAAATGTCAGCTCCTGTATATTCAGATATTAACATTGCTGCATATTGAGTATTATTAAAAGGAAATATTCAAACTGATGCTCCAACTGATACTAAACAACCTGAAGAAGAAATCGAAGTAGGAAATGAGGATACTAAACCAAATGAAGATGGAGAGAAATCTTTAGTCGTTTACTTCTCTGTACCAGAGACTACTGATCCAAATAAAAAAATGACTACTGAAGTAATGGAAATTTATGTCTTATCTTAGGCATTAAACATATTCTTAAAAATACGGGATAGCCAATAATATTACTTAATAATATTCTTTCTTCCTTATTTAATTCTAACAAAATATTAATTAATATTTCGTGTACTTCTACTTCTTTATCATAAGTATTACCATATTTTTTAAAGTAATCCATTAAATTTTCTTTTTCTGCTATTGTGCCACTATAAATAATTCTTCTTATTTCTTCAATTTTCATAACTTCTCCTTGTTTTCGTAAAATGTTCCGATATAATCTTTATTTAAAGGATTTAAAGACATTTTTATATTTTTAATAAATATTGTTCCAAATATTATTATTGTCATTTCTCTGTACAATTAATAATTCCATTTTCAGATATATTTATAATAATATTATTTTTTTCTGTTAATAATATTTTAACATCTTTATTTGCATACCTTAAATCCTGAATAATGGTACTTTCATTTTCTAAATATTCTTTTCCATTTGTAATTACTGCTATTTTAGGTTTATAAATTTCTAATGCCATTTTGCTATTACAATTAATCGTTCCATGATGAGGAACTTTATAAATATCTATTTGCTCATTAATCTCTTGTGCTATTTTGTAATTGATATAACTCGCCTTTTGGCAAGAAGATTCTCTATCAAATATATCTCCACCAAAGAGAATATTAACACCATTAACTTTTAAAAATGCAGCTAAACTATTTTGATTTTCATTAAATAATATTTTATGATAGGAATCTTGACAACTTTTGTCATTATATATATTTCTCATCGAATTATCGCTATTATACAATTTCAATTTGTGATTACCAAACGGTATTTCTTTAATATTCTCTACTTCTATTAATGTGCTATTTTCTTCTATTACTTTTTTCATTTCTAAACATTTATTATGCTCATCTAATCTATATTTTTCGTCTGCAGGTATTCCAGTTGCTGTTGTTTTATCCAAAACACTATAATTTTTAAAATATACTCTATCAACATCATAATTTTTAACTAAATTGGGAATAGAACCATAATGATCTCTATGGAAATGAGTTAATAGAATAAATTTTATTTTTTTGATTCCCATTTGATCTAAATACTTTTTTATATCTATAAATTGGTTTTCATAACCAGTATCTATCATAGCAATATCATTATCTTGTTTCAAAATAATAATATCACTCCAAGCAGTTTTTAAAAAATGTAGTTCCATTTCCTCACCTCTAATTTAACCAATCAAATCTATAGTCTTCAAAATAATTTGTTTTATTAAATATGTCTCCGAACTTACTAAATATATATTCCATCCTTTTTAAATCTTTGGTTTTGTTAACTTCTTCTATTTTAAGTAGGAATTCATATATTATTGTAAATGCTAATTCTTTATGAAAAGTATAAGGTATATTATTCCCCAACAAACCTTTAAATATTCCCCGATACATTGCTTGTTCTTTCCCTTTATTTTCTCCATCCCAAGTCCACCAACATATACCT